>CAXYUL010000092.1:0-7299 GCA_964292095.1 uncultured Bacteroidales bacterium
AGGTAATTTAAATACGGCCTTGCCCTTTGTTTTAAGTAGTTTAAAAAGGAGTAGGTTAATAGGAGATAGCCTTAATATAAGGAATTGTTATAATGTTCTTGGAAATATTTATTTTAGTGCGCAAGATTTTGAAAAAGCAGGAGAATATTATAGAGAGGTGGCAACTTTTGCAAGAACTAAAGAAGAATATTATCAAATGGTTATAGCAATGAGTAATTTGTCTTTAATATCTATTATGGATGGCAAAATTACTAATGCAAAATCTTTTACTAATGAGTGTATAGCCTTGTGCAACGATTATAATTTTTGCGATTTAATATTTGAGATATATAATAATATTATTTCTATGGACTTATTAGAGAAGAATATGGATTCTGCTAGGGTGCATTTAGATTTAGCTACTAAATATGCAGATAATATTTGTAAGAAGGGGCTGTTATTTAATTTGAGGGGGATGTATAGTAGTTTAAATGGAGATTCTAATAAAGCAATAGATAATTATAATAATGCCATAGACCTTTTTAACAAAGCAGAATTGGATTCTTATATTAAGAATTCTTATTTTCATTTGTATAAAGAGTATAAAAAGATTAAAGAATATGATAAGGCACTAATTGCTTTTGAGCAGTATTGTCTAATAGAGAATAAACACCCTAAAAGTGAAATATTATTGCAGTTATATCAAACACAGAATGAGATTAATATGCAGAAAGACAGAGAGCAGGCTATACTAGAAAAGGGTAAGCATAGGATATATATGCTGTTAGAATTAATCCTTTTTATTGTTATTATTGCTTGTTTATTATATTATTATGTATCTAAAAAGAATAAGGATAAAACCCAGGTTGTAGAGTATAAATTAAATCAACTCATAAATGAGAAGGCCCAAATGGAGTTGACAGAAAAGCAAAAAGAAATGGAGAGGGAGTTAAATATGGCCAATGAGATTCTTAAACTTAAGGAGCTTCAACGCTATCAAGAAAATGTATTAATTGATGATTTAATAGAGAAATTAACTAAAATTAACAATAGTGCTACATATAGAAGTATGAATTTGGCTATTATGCAAGTTATAAACGAAATGAGAAATTCTAAGGATAAAACGCAGTGGCAAGAGATGGAGGCATATTTACCAGGCATAAGTTCTACTTTTTTTGATAATCTATCTAAAGAGTTTCCAAATTTAACAGTTAATGAGCGTAGATTATGTGCTTTTTTGCATATGAATATGACTACAAAAGAAATATCGGCTCTTACAAAGCAGAGTATAAATAGTATAACTATAGCTAGGTTTAGACTTAGAAAGAAGTTGAATTTAACAAGTTCTGATATTTCAATAATTTCATTTCTAAGGAAATTTGATTAATTTTTATGATGATTAAAAATAATTTTATAGATTTAACATAGTGGTGTAATTAATTTTTCTTTACTTTTAAGTTGCAAGAGAGTAAATAAGTAGTACATTTGTGGCGCCTAATTGAGTTCTCAATAGTGTTAGGCTTACATTTACTAATTTTACTTGTTATGAGTTTTATTTTATTAATTGTGGGTTTACTTACTGCAGTAGCCTTAGTAGCGGTGGCGCTTGGAATTGCGAGAGCTATATCTCCATCTTCTTATAATCCCCAAAAAGGAGAGGCCTATGAGTGTGGTATTCCAACAAGGGGAAAATCGTGGATGCAATTTAAGGTGGGTTATTATCTATTTGCTATTCTCTTTCTAATGTTTGATGTAGAGACTGTATATTTATTTCCTTGGGCTGTTGTAGTTCAAGATTTAGGTATCTATGGCTTGGTTAGCATAATCTTTTTTTTAGTCGTATTAATTTTAGGATTAGCTTATGCGTGGAAGAAAGGCGCTCTAGAGTGGAAATAATATTAGTTAATAGAATAATTAATTTAATTGGAAATGGAAATTATTAAGAAACCAAATATAAAATCTATCCCTTATGATGATTTTAACGACAATGAGTATTTACAAAAAATGCTTGAGCAGCTTAGAGAAGGTGGAACAAATGTTTTGCTTGGCTGTTTGGACGATGTTATCAATTGGGGCAGGAGCAATTCGTTGTGGCCACTTACTTTTGCAACAAGTTGTTGTGGAATTGAGTTTATGGCAGTTGGAGCCGCGCGTTATGACTTTGCCCGTTTCGGCTTTGAAGTAGCAAGAGCTAGTCCTCGTCAGGCAGATTTTATTATGGTAGCAGGTACTATTACACATAAAATGGCTCCTGTTTTAAAAAGGTTATATGATCAAATGGCTGATCCTAAATATGTAATTGCCGTAGGAGGTTGTGCTGTGTCGGGAGGACCATTTAAAAATTCTTATCATGTATTGCAGGGAGTAGATAAAATATTGCCTGTTGATGTTTATATCCCAGGTTGCCCACCTCGTCCAGAGGCTATGTTGTATGGAATGATGCAACTTCAGAGAAAGGTTAAGCTACAAAAGTTTTTAGGTGGAGTTAATAGAAAGTTAGATATTAAATGTAAAAAGTAATGGAGAATACTCAAATATTACAAGAGGAAAAACCTGTATTAGAAATTCCTTTAAATGATTGGCACAGATATGCTCTTAAACTTAGAGAGGAGAAAAAGATGGATTATTTAAGATCTTTTACTGCTATGGATTGGGAAGAGGGCTTGGGAGTAATCTGTCATTTAGAATCTAGCGAAACTGGGGAATGTATGGTTATTAAGACACTAACTAATGATAGGGAAACTCCAGAAATTCAGACTGTTAGCGATATTTGGAAGGGGGCGGAATTAAATGAGAGAGAAGCTTATGATTTTTTTGGAATAAAGTTTATTGGGCATCCCGACATGAGGAGATTGTTTTTAAGAGATGATTGGCAAGCTTTCCCACTTAGAAAGGATTATGATAGTTTAGGAGATATAAATCCGCTAAGGATGAGTAATGAGGAGTCGATTGATACTTCAGAAACTCTTGATGTTGATGATGCAGGGCAGGTTTACGCAAAGGAGAATGTTATTTTTGAGGATAGTGAGTATGTAATAAATGTAGGTCCTCAGCATCCTGCAACTCATGGAGTATTAAGGTTTAGAGTATCTTTAGAGGGAGAGAGTATAAAAAAATTAGACGTGCATTGTGGCTATATTCACAGAGGTATAGAAAAAATGTGCGAGTCTTTAACTTATCAACAAACACTTGCTCTTACAGATAGGCTAGATTATTTAGGTGCTATGCAAAATAGACATGCTTTATGTATGTGTATAGAAAATGCTATGGGCTTGCAAGTGTCTAGTAGAGTGCAATATATAAGAACTATAATGGATGAGTTGCAGAGAATTGATTCTCATTTATTGTTCTTTTCTTGTTTGTGTATGGATATGGGAGGTCTAACAGCCTTTTTCTATGGTTTTAGAGATAGAGAGAAAATTCTAGATATTTTTGAACAAACCTGTGGTGGACGTCTAATATTAAATTATAATGTAATAGGTGGAGTTCAAGAAGATATTCATATTGAGTTTGTAAGTAAGGTTAAGGATTTTATAAAATACTTAAGACCAGCATTAAAGGAGTATCACGATATATTTACTGGAAATATTATTGCTAGGCAAAGGCTAAAGGGTGTTGGAATTCTAAGTAGAGAAGATGCTATTTCTTTTGGAGCAACTGGAGGTACAGGAAGGGCTTCTGGTTGGAATTGTGATGTAAGAAAGCGTCATCCATACGGAGTGTACTCACAAATAGATTTTAAAGAAATAGTTTATGAGCAGGGCGATTGTTTTGCAAGATATATGGTACGTATGGATGAAATAGTTGAGAGTATGAATATTATAGAAAAATTAATAGATAATATTCCCTCTGGGCTTTATAAAGAAAAGACTAAGCCTATTATAAAATTGCCAGAAGGTAGTTATTATTCTGCAGTAGAGGGAAGTAGGGGAGAGTTTGGCGTTTTTATAGAAAGCAAGGGTGATAAGTATCCTTATAGAATGAAATTTCGTTCAACAGGTTTGCCATTAGTTGCTGCTATCGAAACTATTACAAAAGGCTCTAAGATTGCAGATTTAATTGCAATTGGAGGTACTTTAGATTATGTTGTTCCAGATATTGATAGATAAAATATAGCTATATGTTTGATTTTAGTGTAGTTACAACTTGGATTCATTCGCATCTCTTAGATATTATGCCAGAGATGTTGGCAACTTTTTTAGAATGTTTGGCTATTGGAATATGTATTATGATAGCCTATGCCATTATTGCAATAATTATGATTTTTATGGAAAGAAAAGTATGTGCTGCTTTCCAATGTAGACTTGGTCCTATGCGAGTTGGGCCTCAGGGTACAATACAGGTGTTCTGCGATGTTATAAAAATGCTTATAAAAGAAATTATAGAAATTAGGCATGCAGATAAATTTTTATATAATCTAGCACCATATATAGTTATTGTAGCATCTATTTTAGCTTTTAGCTGTTTGCCATTTAACAAGGGCATGGAGGTACTAGATTTTAATGTAGGTATTTTCTTCCTTTTATCTGCCTCTAGTATGGGAATAGTTGGAATATTATTAGCAGGCTGGAGCAGTAATAACAAATATTCACTAATTGGAGCTATGAGAAGTGGAGCGCAGATGGTTAGTTATGAGCTATCTATTGGCTTGAGTATTTTAACAATAGTTGTATTAACAGATACAATGCAAATGAGCGAAATTGTTGAGCGGCAATCTGATATGTGGTTTATTTTTAAAGGCCATTTACCTGCACTTATAGCTTTTATAATTTATCTGATTGCAGGAAATGCCGAAGTTAATAGGGGCCCTTTTGATTTGCCAGAGGCAGAAAGCGAGCTTACAGCTGGTTACCACACAGAATATTCTGGAATGCACTTTGGACTTTTTTATGTGGCAGAGTTCGTTAATTTATTTATAATTGCAGGAGTTGCCGCAACTATTTTCTTGGGAGGGTGGATGCCATTTCATATTATTGGTTTAGACGGTTTTAATGCTGTAATGGATTATATACCTGGCTTTATTTGGTTTTTTGGAAAGGCATTTTTTGTTGTTTGGCTACTTATGTGGATAAAATGGACTTTTCCTCGTTTGAGGATAGATCAAATTTTAACTTTGGAGTGGAAATATTTAGTTCCTATAGGATTGTGCAATTTATTATTGATGGTAATAATTGTAGTGTTTAAATTACATTTTTAGAGGATTATGGAAAATTATATAAAAGGTATTTTTAATGGTGTCTCTACCTTGCTAACTGGAATGAAAGTTACTGGAAAAGAGTTTTTTACAAAGAAAGTAACAGAACAGTATCCCGAAAATAGGGCTAGCTTAAAAATGTACGATAGGTTTAGAGGAACTCTTAAAATGAATGTTGACGAAAACGGCAAACTAAAATGTATAGCTTGTGGACTTTGTCAATTGGCTTGTCCTAATCAAACAATAGAGGTAGTAAGCAAAATGGTAAATGATGAGCAAACAGGTAAGAATAAAAAAGTATTAGTTAAATACGTTTATGATTTAGGTTCTTGTATGTTTTGTCAGCTATGTGTAAATGCTTGTCCTGCTGGAGCTATTGAATTTGATCAAGCATTTGAACATGCAGTTTTTACACGATCTACTTTAATAAAAGAATTGGATAAGACAGCCACTATAAGTAATAAGAGTGCTAAAAGTGAAGATAATAATATTAATATAAAATAAATAGATGTAGTTATGGAATTGTCTTTACATAGTATTGTATTTGTGTTTTTAGCAGTAGTGATTATTGTATTTTCTATACTTACTGTTACAACTCGTAGAATTCTAAGGTCTGCAACATATTTGTTGTTTGTACTTTTTGCCACAGCCGGTATTTATTTTCAAATTAATTATTCGTTTTTGGGTGCGGTACAATTGCTAATTTATGCTGGAGGTATTACTGTATTATATGTGTTTTCTATTTTGCTAACATCTAGTCAAGGAGAGAAAACACAAAGAGTTGGTTGGAGAAAAGTTATTGGAGCATTGCTTTTAACCTTAGCTGGTTTGGGAATTTGCCTATTTATTACTTTAACAAATAGCTTTAACCCCACAATTTTTGAATTTGGGGAGTTAGAGGTTAAAACTATTGGGCTTCAGCTTATGGGAATGGGTAAGTATGAGTATATTTTGCCATTTGAGCTTATTAGTGTTTTGCTTCTGGCTTGTATAATAGGTGGAATTTTAATTGCAAGAAAAAGATAAAAAGAGATATTATGAATGTACCAATGGAATATTATTTAATTGTGTCTACCATAATGATGTTTGCTGGCATCTATGGATTTTTAACAAGGCGCAATTTATTGGCTATGCTAATAAGTATAGAGCTTATTTTAAATTCGGTAGATATAAACTTTGCTGTTTTTAATAGGTTTTTATTTCCAGCCCAATTAGAGGGTTTCTTTTTTACAATATTTGCTATTGGAATATCAGCTGCAGAAACAGCTGTAGCCATTGCTATTATTATAAATGTGTATAGAAATTTAAGGAATATAAAGGTTAGGAACATAACAGAATTAAAAGGTTAATTAAATATGGAATATACTATTGCAATTTTACTACTCTCAATGTTCTCCTTTTTGCTGCTAGCTCTTCTTGGCCTTAAAATGAGCCATAAGTTGGCGGCAATAATAGGGACGAGCGTGCTTTTAGCTGTTACATTGTTATCATATTATACAGCTTTTACTTATTTTTCTATGCCGCGTATGACTGATGGTATAAGAGAAACATTAATTCCTATTAATTTTACTTGGCTTCCTTTAACTCAAAGTTTACATATAGATTTAGGTATATTATTAGACCCAATATCTGTAATGATGCTAGTTGTTATTTCTACAGTAAGTTTAATGGTTCATATTTACTCTATGGCTTATATGAAGGGCGAGAAGGGCTTTCAAAGATACTATGCTTTTTTATCCTTGTTTACAATGTCTATGTTAGGCCTAGTTGTAGCAACTAATATTTTTCAAATGTATCTATTTTGGGAACTTGTTGGAGTGTCTAGCTATTTGCTCATAGGATTTTATTATACTAAGCCAGCTGCAATTTCAGCTAGCAAAAAGGCCTTTATTGTAACACGTTTTGCCGACTTGGGCTTTCTTATAGGAATTTTAATATACGGTTATTATACAGGTACTTATGGTTTTAATCCTGGCAGCTTAAGTGGTGCAGGGCTTGCTATGCTTCCTTTAGCCTTGGGTTTAATGTTTATAGGAGGTGCGGGAAAAAGTGCAATGTTTCCTTTACATATTTGGCTTCCCGACGCAATGGAAGGCCCAACTCCGGTGAGTGCTCTTATACATGCA
>CAXYUL010000093.1:0-7294 GCA_964292095.1 uncultured Bacteroidales bacterium
GCATTAAATCATCTTCTAATGATACATAAAAAGAAGTAGATCCTGGGTCACCTTGTCTACCAGCACGACCTCTCAACTGCCTATCAACACGACGACTATCATGTCTTTCTGTTCCTATAATTGCAAGTCCACCAGCTTCTTTAACTCCCTCTCCCAATTTAATGTCTGTACCCCTACCAGCCATATTTGTAGCTATTGTTACAGCACCTGCTTGTCCTGCCTCTGCTACTACATCTGCCTCTCTTGCGTGCTGCTTTGCATTTAACACATTATGTTTAATGCCCCTAAGTTTTAACATCCTGCTTAATAGCTCAGATATCTCCACAGATGTTGTTCCAACCAAAACCGGCCTTCCAGCATCACTAAGAGTAACTATTTTATCTATTACAGCATTATATTTATCTTTTTTTGTTCTATAAATCAAATCCTCTCCATCTACTCTTATAATAGGTCTATTAGTTGGAATAGTAACAACATCTAATTTATAGATAGACCAAATCTCACCAGCCTCTGTTTCTGCTGTTCCTGTCATACCTGCAAGTTTGTGGTACATCCTAAAATAATTTTGTAAAGTAATAGTAGCAAAAGTTTGTGTGGCAGCTTCTACCTTAACATTTTCTTTAGCCTCAATTGCCTGATGTAAACCTTCTGAGTATCTTCTTCCGTCTAAGATACGACCTGTTTGCTCATCTACAATCTTAATTTTATTATCCATTATAACATACTCAACGTCTTTTTCGAACATTGTATATGCTTTTAATAATTGGTTAACGGTATGTACTCCCTCAGATTTTAAAGCATAATCAGATAGTAACTCGTCTTTTTTTAATTGTTTTTCCTCTGCAGATATTTCTTGTTTTTCTAATTCAGAAATTTCTGCCCCTACGTCTGGCATAACAAAGAACTTAGCATCACTAGTTGTTTGAGCTATTAATTCATGTCCTTTATCGGTTAGTTCAACTGATTTTTGTTTTTCATCAATTACAAAGTATAAACCATCCGTAATTACATACATCTGCCTATTATTATCTTGAATATAAAAATTCTCTGTATTCAACAACAACTGCTTAATACCTGGCTCACTTAAATATTTAATAAGTGGATTATAACGTGGAAGTCCTTTATAAGCTCTAAATAGGATTTTACCTCCCTCCTCTTTATTTCCTGCTGCTATTAATTTTTTTGCCTCATTTAGCATTTGAGTTACCTCGGACCTTTGCATATTATATATTCTTTCTACAAAAGGTTTGTACTCGGCAAATTGCTGATCTTCACCTTTTGGAACAGGTCCAGAAATAATCAAAGGAGTACGAGCATCATCAATTAAAACGGAGTCTACCTCATCCACAATTGCATAATGGTGCTTTTTTTGCACTAGATCTTCTGGATTAATAGCCATATTGTCTCTCAAATAATCAAAGCCAAATTCATTATTTGTTCCAAAGGTAATATCTGCCCTATAAGCTTTTTTTCTTGCCTCTGAATTAGGCTGATGTTTATCAATACAATCTACTGTTAATCCGTGAAACTGGTATAGAGGCCCCATCCACTCGGAGTCACGTTTAGATAGGTAGTCATTTACTGTTACTATATGAACTCCTTTTCCAGCAAGTGCATTTAAGAATACTGGCAAGGTTGCAACCAAAGTTTTTCCCTCACCTGTTGCCATTTCTGCAATTTTACCTTGATGTAGTATAATACCTCCAATTAACTGTACATCGTAATGAACCATGTCCCATGTTATCTGATTTCCTCCAGCTAACCAAGAGTTTTTCCAAATAGCATAATCTCCATCTATTGTTACAAAATCATTCTTTATACTTAGCTCCCTATCGGCATCTGTGGCTAATACCCTTATTTGGCTATTCTCCTTAAATCTTCTAGCAGTAGAGCGCATAACAGCAAATGTATCGGGAAGAACATCATTTAAAACCTCTTCTATTTGCTCATCAATTTTTTTAGTTAGCTGATCAACCTCCGTTGCTATTCTCTCCTTAACCGCAGGACCTAAATCCATATTAGATAAGCTAGATCTTAGCTCTTTTTTCTTTGTCTCACTAGATTCTATCTTGTTTTTAATTATCTCTCTAATTTGCTGTGCTTTATCACGTAACTGATCGTCAGACAGCTTGTCTATCTTTTCGTAAGCCACTAGGGTTTTATCCAAGATTGGCTTTATTAGTTTATAATCTCGTTCAGCTTTAGATCCAAAAAGTTTTTTAAGTATGCCAGAAAATGACGCCATTGCTATATTAATTTAATTTGTTATCTATATTTGTTTTCATAAAATGTAACTTGCAAATATAATAATTATGTTAATACTTTTGGCTATTTTAGCAATATATGTTCTAAAAAAAGTATAATATGCATAAGCAAAAGCAAAAATAATGTAAATTTGCAGCTATATGTATTATTTAAATAAACTTTTATGAGTAAAGAAAAAACAATAGCATTAGTTGCTCACGATAATAGAAAACAAGACCTAATAGAATGGGCAAAGTATAATAAAGAAACTTTAATGAAATTTAATTTAGTTGCTACTGGAACAACTGGCAAGCTAATAGAAGAGGCTATTAATACAGAGGTTAAAAGGTTAAAAAGTGGTCCTCTTGGTGGAGATCAACAAATGGGCGCTCTAATTGCCGAGGGCAAAATTGATATGTTAATATTTTTATGGGATCCAATGCAACCTCAACCACACGATGTAGATGTTAAGGCATTGCTAAGAATTTCTAGCTTATACAATATTCCAACAGCCTGTAATAGGTCTACGGCAGATTTTTTAATCTCCTCCCCACTACTAAACCAAAAATACGAAAGACAAATAAACGATTACAGTTCATATCTAAATAGAAAAATATAATTATGGCACTAATAAGAGATTTAAATGGGATAAGCCCAAAAATAGGTAAAAATTGCTTTTTAGCAGAAAATTGCTCAATAATTGTAGATGTTACAATGGGTGATGATTGCAGTATATGGTATGGCACTGTGCTAAGAGGAGATGTTAATACAATAAAGATTGGAGATAGAGTAAATATTCAAGATGGAGCAGTGCTTCATACATTATATAAACGTTCTATTTGCGAAATTGGTAACGATGTTTCTGTTGGCCACAATGCTATAATACATGGAGCAAAAGTTGGAAACAATGTGCTTGTAGGAATGGGAGCAATTTTAATGGATAATGCTATTATTCCCGACAATACTATCATAGCTGCGGGTGCAGTTGTACTAAGCAACAGCGTGCTAGAGCCAGGCGTTTATGCAGGAGTACCTGCAAAAAAAGTAAAAGACAGCTCAGAACAAGTAAAAGAAGCTGCCGTCAAAAATGCACAAGGATACTTAATGTACAAAGAGTGGTATAAATAAAAGGCAGCTTAGAGCAATCTTTTATTTTACAAGTACCTTTTTAAAATTAGCTGGAGATACTCCGGCCTTTCTCTTAAAAAATTTACCAAAAGCAGATTGGTCGGAGAAATTCAATATCTCACAAATCTCGGCAACAGACAATTTTGAACTAATAAGTAAATACCTAGCCTTACTAAAAAGCATTTGATATATAAAATCTGAAGCACTTTGGCCAGTAATTCTTTTAACTATAAGATTTAAGTAATGCGATGATATGTTTAACTTTTTAGCATAAAAATTAAGTCTATGCTCCCTCGCATAATTAGATACTAATAGATCTACAAAATCTTTAATGATACACTCATATCTGTTTAAATCTATAAAATTACTATTAATTATGCCATCAGAATCTATTATATTGCTTAAATCTAGGTAAAAAGAAATTAGCTGATTTAAAACAAAATCTTTATAATATAGGTGATTAAAATTACAAATAGCCGAATCTACTGCTTTAATTCTAGCATATATTAACTCTGCATCATAATCTTTTAGCAAAAGTATAGGCTTATTAAACATTTTTACCCCATATCTTATCCTTCTATATATCATATCAGTAGAATCCATATCATTTATAAACTCCTCTCCAACAAATAAAAATTCACATTTAAAATCTAGGCTAGATTGTTTAAAGTTAAATAAATGCAAGGCAGACAATAATATTATATTGTTTCTACTTATTGTATATTCTTTGTAATTAATTATAATAGTAGAATTTCCATTTAGAACCAATATTGCAATAAATGCTCTTAAGAATGTAGGATCATAAAAGTCTTTTTTAATAAGCTCACAATTATAACTCTTACAATTAATTTTTTTTCTTAAATAGTCATAATCTTGTTTAGAGCAAGATATATCCGATAAATTTTTAATAAGTATAGACTTTCTCATAGAGATGATTATTATAAGTACAAAGGTAGTTTAGTTTTTGTTATGTACAAATTAAACCAATAATGTAAGCTTTACGACTTTAAATAAAATTATAATATTTTCACCTTTGCAGCCTTAAAAATAATAAATATGATAGCCACAAAACTCTTATTATGCACAATAGCACTTTTTACAACAAGTATAGAAACTTGCTTTGCCCAAAACAAACAATCTGTATATCTTACAATACAAGATATGCTAATTTTAGCAGATAAAAATAGCAAAAGTATTAATACATTTGATATTTCTAAACATGAGGCTCAACATGCAGTAGATATTGTTAAAAATGCCAGACTTCCTAATATAGATTTATCACTTTCTGCAAGTTATTTACCAGATGCTAGGATTAGCGATAGAAACTTTAGTAATGTTATAAAAGCCCCTATGCCTCATTTTGGAAACAACTTTGCCCTAGAAGCATCACAAATATTATATGCTGGTGGCTCAATTTCCAACTCAATAGCTAAAGCAAAATTAGAGTATCAAATTGCAGAACTCAATTTAGAAGATAATAGGCAAGAAGTAAGATTCTTATTAATTGCTAACTACTTAGAATTATTTAAGCTATACAAGCAAAAAGATGTTTATATACAAAACATAAAACAATCTAAATTACTTTTAGAAGAAATTAGCGCTAAAGAAAAAGAAGGAATTCTATTGCATAATGATATAACCCGTTATAGTTTGCAAGTAAAAACATTAGAATTACAATTAACTATTATAGAAAACAATATTTTGATAAATAGCTATAATATATGCAAAGTATTAGGTATAAATAGTAATTCTAAAATAGAAGTAGATAGTACATTAATTAATGAGTTACCAGCATGTAACAATAAAGAATTCTGGCAAGAAAAAGCTAATAATAATTCTATAGCATTACAGCTGTCTAAAATAAATATAGAACGGCAAAAAAAAGAAGAAAAGATAATAAGGTCTAATATGCTTCCAACTATAGCATTATTTGCTGGAGATAAGCTAGATGGTCCTATAACTATAGAGGTTCCTCCAATTAACAGTAATCTTAACTACTATTATATTGGATTGAGTTTAAAATACAATATATCTAGCATTTATAAAACTAAAAAAAATATAAAACTAGCAAATCTTTCTATACAAAAGGCAGTTACAAATCAATCTCTTATAGCAGATAACGTAGAACAGAAAGTAAATAGCAGCTATATAAGATTTGAAGAATCATACCAAATATTAGACACTCAAATTAAAAGTTTAGAACTTGCAGAACAAAACTACGATATAATAAATAACAGATATTTAAACAATTTAGTTCTTATTACAGAAATGTTAGATGCTAGTAATTCTAAACTTATGGCACAAATTAAAGTAGCAAACGCCAAAACAAATGTACTATTTAACTATTTTTCACTAATAAGAGTTTGCTCAAAATTATAATAAAATGAAACATAAAACTAAAAAACTAATTTACAACTCTATTGTTGGAGTATTACTAAGTGCTAGTATAATTTATCTGAGTTCTAAGTTTTTACATCTAGGAAGAATAGAATACACAGATAATGCACAAGTTAAACAATTAATTTTACCAATTAATTCTAGAATACAGGGCTTTGTTAAAAAAATATATTTTAAAGAATATCAAAAAGTAAATAAAGGAGATACCTTAGCTGTTATAGAAGACAGTGAATTTAAATATCGCTTAGCTCAAGCTATAGCAGATTATCATAATGCTAGTAAAGGAAAAATAGCAATATCAAATACAATATCTACTACACAAAATAATATCTATGTTTCTGATGCGGCAATAGATGAGGCAAAAGTGAGATTAGATAATTCTGAAAGAGAGTATTTAAGGTATAAAAATATATATGAAAAAAAAGCTGTTACTTGGCAAATATTTGATCAGATAAGCACAAACTATAAGGCAATGCAAGCTAGGTATAATCAAATGTTAAGGCAAAAACAAACTACACAGCTAATTAAAAAAGAGCAATCTACCAGGCTTGACCAATCAGAAGCTGTCTTAAATTTAGCAAAAGCAGCAGTAGATTTAGCCAAATTAAATCTATCATGCACTGTAATAATATCTCCTTGCAATGGGATAACAGGCCGAAAAAACTTACAAGAGGGGCAGTTAATACAGCCCGGACAAACAATTGTTGACATTGTAGATTCAAATGATAAGTGGATAGTTGCAAATTATAGAGAAACACAAACAAAAAATATAAAAGAAGGGAAGGTTGTTAATATAAAAATAGATGCTATTCCAAACACAATATTTAAAGGTTATGTTAAATCTATATCAGGCGCAACGGGATCTAGTTTTTCTATAATGCCTTTAGATAATTCATCTGACAACTTTATAAAAGTTGAACAAAGAATACCTATAAGAATAGAGTTTTCTAGTAATAATCCACAATCATTAGAACTTATAAGAGCAGGAATGAATGTAGAATGTAGTGTTGTTTATTAGAATTATGGAACATACAGGAGCATTCTCAATTGTGGCTATAAATGATTATATACCACAAAAGTTAAAACCTTGGGTAATGATATTAATAGTTATTATTATCCAATTATCGGGAGGAGTATATTTAGCTTCTATAAGTCAAATGACAGGAGCCTTATCTCTTATGCAAGAAGATATATTAATGGCAGGATATGCAAGTTTGCTTGGCATGTCATTAACTTTTACAATTATGTTTAGACTAAAATTTAGATTTACATCTAAGTTTTCTCTGCTAATTTGCTGTTTTGTTATAATAGTAAGTAATTTAATTTGCATGCATAGTTCTAATGTTTTTATCCTTGTTTTAACTTGCTTTATTGCTGGATTTTTTAGAATGTGGGCAACTTTTGAGTGCAACTCATCTATTCAACTTTGGCTTACTCCAAAAAGAGATCTATCTATATTTTTTTGCTACATATACCTACTTGTACAAAGTTGTATTCAGCTTTGCGGACTATTAAGTATTTATTC
>CAXYUL010000094.1:0-7282 GCA_964292095.1 uncultured Bacteroidales bacterium
TAGATGGAACTGGCTCAAAAAACTCTACTGCTTCTTTTATTGTCATTTCTAGCACATCATTTATGCTCTTACCTTTATATTTTACAGCTAATGTTTCTGCATTATAACGTCTACCATTACATTCCTTACAATGAACATAAACACTAGGAAGAAAATTCATTTCTATAGTTTCTAATCCTGCTCCCTTACAAGTTTCGCATCTCCCTCCTTTTACATTAAAAGAAAATCTTCCTGCCTTAAATCCTCTGATTTTTGCGTCTGGAGTAGACTCAAATAATTTCCTAATATCATTAAATACATTTGTATAAGTTGCTGGATTGCTTCTTGGAGTACGTCCTATTGGACTGTGATCTACCTCTATTAGCTTATCTATATTCTCTAACCCAACAATTTTCTTATATGGCAAAGGAGTATCCAAAGAACGATAAAAGTGCTTACTCAATATGGGCATTAAGGTTTCATTAATTAGAGTAGATTTACCACTGCCACTTACTCCGCTTATTCCAACTAAACAGCCTAATGGAATTTTAATATCAACATTTTTAAGGTTATTTCCACTAGCTCCATAGAGTTCCAAAAATTTGCCGTTGCCAGTTCTACGTGTACTTCTAAGCTTAATCTTTTTTATACCTCTTAAATAATCTGCAGTAAAACTTTTTAGCGCGCCCACCTTGTCTAGTGGCATATTTAATAAATCTGCTGGTCTACCATTATAAAGCAATTTACCGCCGTTTACTCCTGCCCCAGGTCCTAAATCTATAAGCCAATCTCCCTCTCTAATCATTTCCTCGTCGTGCTCAACTACCATAACAGAATTACCCTCGTCTCTAAGTTTTTTTAGAGAATTTATTAGCTTTCTATTATCTCTTTGGTGCAAACCAATGCTAGGCTCATCTAGAATATATAAAACATTAACTAACTTGCTCCCAATTTGAGTTGCAAGTCTTATCCGCTGGCTCTCACCACCACTTAATGAACGAGTAGATCTGCTAAGTGATAAATAATTTAATCCAACATCTACTAAAAAACCTAATCTATCTTTAAGTTCTTTTATAATATCAGTTGCAATTATGTTTTGTCTTTCATTTAATTTTAAAGGTAAAGAGCTTATCCATTCTTCTAATGTATCTATGCTCATATTAGAAACATCGGCTATATCTTTATTGTCTATTTTAAAATATAGTGCTTCTTTTTTTAGCCTAGTTCCATTACACTCTAAACAAATTTTTTCTTCTACAAATCTTTCTTTTCTACCTAAAAACTCATCTTTTTCTATCCCGTTTTGTTCTAAACGCGCTATAATTCCGCCAAAAGGAGCAAGTTGGGTTCCATCTGTTAAATTTACTCTAAATAGTTCGTCTGTCCCATAGATTATCATATTAAGAATATCTTCTGATAAAGTACTAACCGGATCATTTAAGGAAAAATCATATACCTTAGCCATACTCTCTAATATCCTAAACCAATTATTATCCTTATATTTTCCTAATGGCTCAAATGCTCCATCTAGTATAGTCTTATTTGGATTTGGTATAATTTTATTAATATCTATACAAGAGATAAAGCCCAAACCTTTACATTTTGGGCAAGCACCTTGTGGGGAATTAAAAGAAAATGTATGTGGGGCAGGTTCTGGAAAAGAAATACCACTCTTAGGACACATAAGATGTTTGCTAAAAAACCGTAAAGGAGCATCTTTTGCTAAAGAGAAATCTAAAATTGCCAAAGTCCCTTTACCCTGAGCAAGAGCTCCACTAACAGAATCTGAAATCCGTTTATAATCGCTATCAGATGGAAGTAATTTATCTACAACTAATTCTATAAAATGGGTTTTATATCTATCTAAAGGCTTAATATCAGCTAAATTAACTATTTCTCCATCAACTCTAATTTGCGAGTATCCCTTCTTTAGCATACTTTCAAACAAATCTTTATAGTGCCCCTTTCTTCCAGCTACAAGAGGCGCTAAAAGAACTATTTTTTTTCCAGAATAATCTTTTAAGATAAGGTCTACTATTTGTCCCGTACTATATTTTACCATTTCTAAACCTGTTACGGGAGAATAAGCTAAAGCCGCACGAGCATAAAGCAATCTCAAAAAATCATATACTTCTGTAATAGTACCAACAGTAGACCGAGGATTCTTTCCTGTTGTTTTTTGTTCTATCGCTATAATAGGACTTAATCCAGTAATAGACTCAACAGCAGGCCTTTCCATAGCTTGCATAAATTGGCGAGCGTAGGCCGACAAAGTTTCCATATACCTTCTTTGTCCTTCTGCATAAATAGTATCAAAAGCTAGAGAAGATTTTCCACTTCCACTAAGTCCTGTTACCACTACAAGTTGGTCTCTTGGAATCACAAGATCAATATTCTTTAAATTATGTTCTTGGGCTCCTATTATTTCTATATTCATAAAATGAATCCCTTTATTTTCTGTTTCTAAAATTACTGTCTGGAACTAAAACTGTATAGGTCTTTCTTAATTTATTATCTAATTTATTAGACCTAATCCACTCATTCATCATTTTAAGCATTTTAAAATTAGTCCCATGCGCTGCAGCAAATTCACTCCAATTAGCAACTGGAGTAGAAACATTTACCTTATTACATTCTAATGGTTTATACTTATGCTCTCCCGCTATTTTAAATCCATAATCGGATAAATTATTCATTATAATCTTAAAAGCAATTGCTCTATAGACATAACGAGCTGTTTCTGGCGGCAACTGCATATCATAATAATTATTAATAGACTGATAAGCTATCCTATTATTAATATTTGCCATTCCTATATTATATGAAGCAGCAGCTAATGTCCACGTACCATATTTCTCATAAGCCTTTTTAAAATACTTTGCTGCAGCTCTAGTAGATTTTTCCCAATTATACCTTTCATCTACTTGCTCGCTAACTTCTAAGCCAAAATCCTTTGCTGTGCCCTCTAAAAACTGCCAATAGCCCTGCGCATTTGCTGGAGAGGAACTTGGCTGCAACATACTTTCTGCAACGCATAAATAGAAAAAATCTTTATGCAGCCCCTCCTCTATAAGAATATCTTCTATCATTTTTTGGTATCTTCCCGACAATTGAACAATATAAGTAAGGCTAGAATGCCAATAGCAGATGGTTATCATCTCCCTCTCTAGCGATTCATAAACATCAAAAAACTCTAATGGAACCGGCTCATCAGCAAAAGAGGCCTCTTTAGGAAGGGCAGGAATCATAACACTCTGCTCTATTGTTACATTTGGCAAACTATTAGCAATTAAGCTATCTTCCTGTGTAAAGATAAGATTTTCTGGCTGATTAGCAACAGCTGTATTTCCACTACATGCAAATAAAAGAGAAACACTAACAAATAAACAAAACACTCTCTTATTTATTCTTTTTCTATTCATATCTTAAAAAAGGGTTAGTATTTAGTTCTTGAGCAATAGTACTTTCTGGTCCGTGTCCAGGAAGCACTCTAAGATCACCTAAAACACATATTTTCTTTAATAAACTCTCCATTAAAGCATCATAATCGCCCCCTGGCAAATCTGTTCTTCCTATACTTCCCGCAAAAAGAGAATCCCCAGTAATAATAAATTTATCTTCTAAAGAATAAAAACAAACTCCACCCCTAGTATGGCCTGGCGTATGAATCACATCTAATTTAGACTCTCCAAAACAAATAGGCTCACCCTCCACTATATCTATTGTATCTAATGGTGGTTGATCTATAGAGTAACCAAACATTTGACAATACTGCTGTGCACGTTCTAACTGGCCCTTATCTTGCGGGTGTATATATGTTCTAACATTCCACTGTTGTGTTACAAAAGCATTACCCATTACATGATCAAAATGGCCATGTGTACAAATAAGTTTTACTGGTTTTAGATTATTGCTCTCTATAAATTTAACTAAACGATCTTGCTCTGATTTTGTTTGGCATCCTGGGTCAACTATTAGACACTCCTTAGTTTGGTCATAAACCACATAAGAACACTCGCGCAAATCGTTAAAGTAAAAAGTTTTAATTTGTATCATATTATTATTAATTTTTATATTTATATATACTGCCCTAATTTTTATCTCACCACTCCACTCAACATTGGAACAAAAGAACAATTGCCATACGATTTTGTTTCTATATTAGTTTCATCTATTCTTTTAACAACTATCATTTGTTGAACATCCAATGTTTCAGCAACTGGCACAACCATCAGTCCTCCTATCTCTAATTGCTGAACCAATTTTAATGGAATTTTATGGCATGCACAAGTTACTAGTATCTTCTTAAAAGGGGCAAATTGCATAAGGCCATCATTCCCATCTGCTAACACAACAATAGCCCTATCAAATCCCAACCTAACTAAATTTTTTTGCGCCTCTATATAAAGTTCTTTTATTCTTTCTACACTATAAACCCTTGCGCCCATAGCAGACAAAATTGCCGTTTGATAACCACATCCAGTACCTATCTCTAAAATTTTTTCTCTAGCTTTCAACTCTAATAAATGCGTTTGAAAAGCAACAGTAGATGGCTGAGAAATAGTTTGTTTTGCAGCAATAGACAGTGGTTTATCTTCATAAGCCAAATGGGCCAAGCCACTTTCTACAAAAAAATGCCTTGGCACAAGTCCTATGGCATCTAAGACCCCTTGTTGATATGGAAACGTATTACCCAAAAGCTTAACAAGCTTCTCTCTTCTACCTTTATCTAGTAATGTATCTATCATAATGCAAAAATAGTAAAAAAACTTTCTAATTTTTGTATTACTTTTGTAAAAGTAAATGATAAAGTTTATGCACATAGCAATAGCCGGTAATATAGGGAGCGGTAAAACCACTCTAACAAGACTTCTAGCCAAAAATTATGCTTGGAAGCCAAAGTACGAAGATGTAGAAGTAAATCCATATCTATCTGATTTCTATAATGATATGCAGAGGTGGTCTTTTAACTTACAGATATTTTTTCTTAACAGACGATTTCAAGATATTGTAGAAATAGTTAAAAGTGGAGAAAATATAATTCAAGATAGAACTATATACGAAGATGCAAGAATTTTTGCACCAAATCTTCACTCAATGGGGCTTATGAGTAGCCGAGATTTTGAAAACTACAGCGCCCTTTTTAATTTAATGCTTTCTCTAGTTAAACCACCAGAGCTAATAATATACTTAAAATCATCTATTCCAAATTTAGTTAATCAAATACAAAAAAGGGGCAGGGAGTACGAATCCTCTATAAGACTAGATTATCTAAAAGGCCTTAACGAACGCTACGACAAGTGGTTTGATAGTTATAACGACGGCAAAAAGCTTATTGTAGATGTAGATCTACTTAAATTTGAAGACAATCCAAAAGATTTAAGCGTAGTTATAGATAATATAAATGCTCAACTTAACGGTTTATTTTAATGATAATAGACTCTCATACCATTCTAAGCGAACTTGCCTACAAGCACCCTTCAATTATTCCAATAATTAATAGATTTGGAATAAAGCTAGGGCTTTTAGAAGAAAGCATAGAGAACTTATCACATATCTATAACATAGATTTAAATCTACTCCTCTTAGTATTAAATAAATATATTAACAACATAGACTGTATCAACTATCTGCAAAATAATATTCCATCACCATCTCAGATAGAAGAGTATTTTAACAAAACGCTAAATTACTACACTCAAATTCAACTGCCCAATATAGACAAACACTTAAGTGCATTCATAGGTACTAGTATGGCCATGAATGTTCCAAAAAAGCAGCTAATAGAATTAAGCAAACTACTAGAAGAATTTAAAACCAACATACAAAGTATTTTTCTTCCAAACAATTTATCATCTCTCTCCCAAAACAAGCAACTACGAAGTAGCGAAGAACTCCTAGCTGAGATGCAAATAATTATGATTAAGTTTTTAGAGGGGAGCTACAACGAAAATCTATGCTACGCTACCATTTTTGCTTTACACAGCCTAGAAACAGATATGCGCAAGCACCAAAAGATTAAAGACTCATTAGAACACATCAAAAATGGGAACGTTAATCCATTAATACAAGCAGAAAGCGAAGAAGAAAATAATTCTCAAAAAAGTGAAATTAAAATCCTAACTAGCAGAGAAATAGAAGTTTTAAAACTAATTACAGATGGAAAGTTAAACAAAGAAATTGCAGATATCCTTAGTATAAGCTTTCAGACCGTTCTCTCTCACAGAAAGAATATCACAACAAAACTAGGTATAAAAACAGTTTCTGGATTAATATTCTACGCAATTAAGAACGGCTTGGTACAAGTTGAAAATTAGAAAAGCTCTTTTTTGAATACTCTATTTAGATGTTTCTATGGTTCCAGTATTGTGATTTAGTTCAGACCCTCTCATACTATGAGGGATAGAGAATACAACAAACATTACTAAAATAGCAGCAATTGTTACCCATCTATTCCAAGGTTTTTTAGTTGTAAAAACAGCTGCAATAAGTGCTATAAGAGCAATTAAAGTTTTATTATCTGTTAAATCTGAACCAAAAGGGAACCCGCTCCAAAAAATATCAAAAGCAAATTTTTGCACTATTGGACCAAGTATAAAACCTCCAATAAATAATAAATAGAAGGAAAATCTTAGATATTTCTTGTAATCGTTAATATTAGAAATGGCACATAATAAAGCATATGATGCAAATAACATAGAAATAAACATACAAAGAATATGCGGTATTAAAATATAAGCAGGCACTTCTCCTTTAAATCTTATTATTAGAGGCTCTTCTTTAAAATAAAAAGAAGTATTACTACTAATAGACTCTCCATTCTCTGCTCTAGAAGATATTTGAATATAATACTCTAGTTTGCCCGCTGCCGGCTGAACTGGTAATTGCGCACATAAGCCTATATCTATATGCTTCATCTCAACTTTAGTAAAAGTATCATTTGTTGGATATTTCCTATAAAATAAACTTGCCAACACTTTCTCATCTTTAAGCCCCTCTAACAATATAGGCTCATCTTTTTCTCCACCACTTCTAGAAAGTATAAATTTATAATCTTGTCCGTTAATACTAGTTTTCACATACTGAGGATGCGTTGGCCCAGTCATACGCTGATATACACTTGCTCCAAGCGTTATTAAAACAGCTAGCGTCCAAAAAATAATCTTCTTTACCATTATACTATACATTAAATTAAAAATCTTATTTAAACTTAACTACAAACAAAAGCTCCTTTCCATCTCTAATAACCTTTATATTAAGGTCATTCTCCTCTTTAATAGAGCTCAAGGCCTTCATATAATCC
>CAXYUL010000095.1:0-7139 GCA_964292095.1 uncultured Bacteroidales bacterium
GTAAGAATTTCTGATATTGTAGCAAGGCCTTCCATTATCATTTCTTTAGACCATCCAAGTTGCTTATTCATTTTAACTACAATATCTTTGTACAGTTGAGAGTTTTTATCTTCTAGTTTTCTTCCAACTCTATCCAGAATATCAATAACGTAGGCAATTGGGACATTTCGTATTTCATCTGTCCTTGTCCTTGCCATTTCCATTACTTCTTTTATTTCGTTTACGGTTATAGCGTCACTACTGCGCTCTTTACCAAAAAAATACCACTTTAACATAATTCTAAATTTTGTATTTATCTGTTTAATAACTGAGCTGCAGAAATTCCACAACCTGCATATTTTTTAACTCCTCCTCTTCCTTTTAACACAATGTATTTGCCTTCTCTTTGGCATGGGCAATTGCTTTCTACCATTCCTAAATCTGTGCTAAGAACAGATAATGCTGGAGTACTCCTAATATATGGCGTAATTAGCTTAAGTAGGCCCACTTCTCCGTCAGGGAGAATTTCCATTGTGTGAGGAGATACTGCACAAACTCTAGAGTAAATTGGGATATGAAAATGTCCGTATTCGCAAGTTACATAAGGTACTCCGTGCTCAACCATCCCATATACGTCTCTTATTCTATCTTTATCTATTCCTAATACGCGTTTTACAAGATCTGAATACTCATCATAAGAAATTGTTTTTCCTGTATAATTTTTCCATCCACCGCCAGAGAATAGTACACTGTCGGGAGGAAAATTAAATTTAATACCTCTTTTATCTAGCTCTGTAAGAGTCATATAGCCAAAAGCGGGGAATCCTGTGATTCTAAGAGGAAGTTTAGATTCTGAGAATCTTTTAAGGGCATCTATTCCTTTGTCTAAATTAAACTCGGGTTCTCCATACTTATCCTTTGATATGGCATAAAAAGTTTCGTTCTCTTTAGCAAATTGAGCATAAGAGTTATGAGCGTATGCTGCTCCTCTGCTTCCCGATACATCTGGTGCGTAAGAGAACACTAAGTTGTTAACTAGTTGATTATAATCTGCTAAATTGTAGCTTTCTACTATGCTTGTGCGCATAAAACTTTGCCTTTCCATCGATATTTTGTCCCAATTGATTTGGCTTTTAGATCCAGTGGTGCCAGATGATGTAAAGGTTTTAATTATTTCACTTTCGTTTAGGCTTAAAAGTTTCCTTTCTTTAAATGCAGTGACAAAAATTGCGGGGATTTTAAGGATATCTTCTTCTGTATTAATATCGTTAACACTAAAATTATACTGTTTGGCTATTCCGTTAAATATTTGAGAATTAGTGCATTGAAATTTGAACATCTCCTTAACACTATCTAAAAATAATTTTTGAGTTTTACTGTAATCAAATGCTTGCTTACATTTAAAAAGCTCGTTTGTGTTGTGTTCCTTACTTAACATATTATGATAGTTTATTATTTGGCATATAGTTTATTATTAGTGCGCTGATATCGTCGCTTTGTTCGTATCCTTTTGTATGGGCATCAATATCGTTACTTATGTATTTGATAATGGTAGAGCATTTATTAGAACTAATTCTTTCAAAAACTTCTAATAGGCGGTCTTGCGTATATAGCTCTTTTTCTTTGTTCTCTGCTTCTGTTACACCATCGGTGTATAAAAATAGTTTAGTATTAGTTGGAACTACTTGACTATCTTCTTTATATTTAAAATCATTTATTATACCTACTGGAAGATTAGTATTTAGATGTAAAAATTTAGAGTTTTCGTCTGCTTTTTTTATGATTGGGGGGTTGTGACCGGCATTACATAGTAGAAGTAAACCACTTGTTAGATCTAGAATTCCAGAGCATAGTGTTATAAACATATTAAGGTCGTTATCTTTGCACATAGCCATGTTTAAAGATTCTACTATATCTTTAGGATTATCATATTTACCAGCAATTGTTATAAACAACTTGCTAGCAATAGCCATTAAAAGAGAAGCAGGTATCCCTTTGCCAGATACGTCACCTATTATAAAGTAGAGTTTATTTTCTTTAATAAAATAATTGTATAAGTCGCCACCAACCTCCTTAGCAGGAATCATAGTGGCCATAAGGTCTATATTATTAGTATTTCCAAAAGCGGGGAACTTTGTGGGAACCATTGCCATTTGAATTTTTTGGGCAATTTTTAGTTCACTATCTATTCTTTCCTTTGCTGCTGTTGATTCTTTTAGCTCAATAATGTATTTTTCTAGCTCGTGTTGCATGTTAGCAAAAGAATTATACAATGTAAGCATCTCGTCCTCAGATTTTATTTTTGGGAGAGATGTGTTAAAATTGCCCATAGATATTTCTTTGGCAGATTTAGAGAATTTTGCCAGTGGCGAACTTAGCTTTGATATAGCCTTAGATGTACTTATAAAGAGGATTACTATTCCAAATAAAAAAATTACGATTATATTTCTAGAGGTAGTATTAAGATTTGTTAAAATTACGCTAGAAGGACATATACTACATAGCGACCACTGGGTGTTTTCTATATGAGTATAAAAAGCAAAGTATTTTTTATCATTTCTTTTAAATTCTGTGGTTCCACTTTTACCTTCTATCATATTTTTCCCAAGTTCATTTAATTTGGGATATTTTGCTGTTGAGCTGGATTTAAATAAATATGGTGTTATATTATACTCTTTGTTGGGAGGAGTTATTAAGTTTCCTTGTTTACTAAGAATAAATGAATAGCTTTTTCTATATGTTTGTAGCTGTTCTGTTAATTCAGAAAAGTCTTTTAGAGTAATATCTGCTGTAAAAATAGCATATAATCTGCCTGCACTATCGTATAATGGATGAGAAAAGGTACACATACTCATATTAGATGCCCCTTTATCAAAATATGGCTCGCTCCATATATTAGTTTTATACTCTTTTACCTTGCTATACCAATCCATATCAAAGTAATTATATTTTATGGAGTCTTTTAGCTCTTTGTAACTTATTTTGGATTTATCATTTTTATCTTCTAAGGCGTATAGCATATAGTATTTACCCTTTTGGGGGTAGAAATTTGGCTCAAAAGCAATGCAGCTCCCAATAATAAGATCGCTCGTTTTAACTAGACTGCCAATTATTTTAAATAGAGAATCTGGATTATTTAAATTTTCCTCTACCATCCATTGGCAATTGAGAAGAGATATTTCTACATTATCTAAATTACTTTCTATCCTTCCAGCCATGCTTTTAAGTAAGGAGTGGCTGTTTTTTATTGCCGTGTTTACTATTTGTTTCCTACTAGATATATAGAAGACAAACATTACTACGGTCATTACGATGGTGGTAATGATTGCAGTGTAGGTACTAAGCCTTGCGGCAAAAGATTTGAATTTCATCCCTTAGGTAATAGAATGTGAAGCAGGTCCAAAAATACACTTTTTTTTTTAATAAAAGGCAAATTTATTTTTTAATTATTGCTTTTAACATACTTTAGCTGTAATATTACTATAAAGAGGATGGCCACTAAAGGTATATCTTTACCTCTAGTGGCCATCCTATTTGTAATAAATTTTATATTTTTATTTAGCTTAGTTAATTTTTGCAAACTCTATATCTGTTTTTGCTCTCTTAGCTAAGTCTGCATTTTTGCTTGCAGCTTCTAATTGTGCTTTAGCCTCGGTAGCATTACCTTGTCTTGCAGCAACAATTGCTCTTAAATAAGATGACTTAGCACATTTGCATTTTAAAGCAGCAGAAGCCTTAGAAAGGTCGTTAACTAAGATATAAGCTAAACCCTCGTTTTCTGCACCTGTACCAGCTAATTTAGCTACAGCCTCTGTGTATTTACCGTTAAGAATATCTAAGATAGCTTGATTATAAGAAGCCTCTTTTAGATTAGATTTAGAAATGTAATCAGCAGCAGCTTTATAATTTTTCTCTTGTAGAGCAACTACAGCCATATTGTAATAGTAGCTAGGAGTTTTATCTGACATTTTTGCAAGAGCAGATTTAGCCTCAGCTGTTTTTTCTCCTTTTAAGTATAAAGCAGCCATATTGTTGTATGCACGGCTACTGTTAAATTTCTCTGCAGCTTTTGCATAAATATTTTGTTTAGCAGCAGCTGAATTAACTAAAGTTGCGCCATAAAGTAAAGCTTCTTCGTCTAGTTGATCTATATTCTCGTTAATTAGTTGAACTAATTCTTCGTCTGTCCAGTTTTTGTACTCAACATTAGCAATAAATCTTGCTCTTCTTAATTCTGGAAGAACTTTATCTGCTAAAGTTTTAAATACGCTAGACATGTTTTTAATTTCTCTTTCTCTAACCTCAGGATCTGAATACATAGAAAGAACTCTAAGAATAAGCTCTTTATCTTGAATATTAGAAGCTGAAACTAATTCTTGGAAACCTTCCCAGTCTTGTGATATTTGAGAAATGTTAAGTGGAGCCTCTTGAGCTGCTTTTACTTTTTTAGTTATATTTTTAATGAAAGCTGTTTTTGCTGAGCTAGCTCTTTTTTCTGAAAGTTTACCATTAAGCTCAACACCACCATCTGGAGAAGCATAAGCTACTATATCGTTAGAAGTAAGTGTTCTTCTTTCGTCTTTTGTAACGTTCTTTAAGAATTGTTCAAACTCTTTAATCTCAGCTTTTGAAAGTTGGTTTGCTCTTACATCAGCTTTGTTAATTGTGTAAAGAATTTGAGTTTCTTTTTGCTCCTTAATAATTTTTTGGTAGTTATCTGCCTCAAAAGAAGGAGTTCCTTCTGTACAAACTAGCATATAAGTAGTGTTTGTGCCATCTGCAACTTTGTATGGAGCAGGGTAAGGATAATTTTTAGATTTGGTTTTGTTATAAGCAACAGCTCTTAGTTCTAAGTGTGCTTTTTCTACTCCTGGTACATAGTCGAATGTAACATTAGTTTTAATAACTCCACCTTGCTCAAAAGAAACAACTTTATTGTTCTCTAAAATTTTATCGCCTTGAAGGCTAAGAACAGGACCAGCAATCTCGCCCCCTTGATAAACTAGAACAGGAGTAACATCTAGTATTGCTTTTTGTGCGAAATATTTAGCAGGGAAATTTAATGAGTATGTTGCATTAATTTTACCCGCAACTGCCTCAAGTACCTGTGGCTGGCACTCGGTAGTAACTAGACTTGCATTTTTAGCCATTTTTGCAGGGCTACTACAAGATACGATAATTAAGCCAAACAAAGCTAGGCCTAATAGTTTTAATGAGTTTGTTTTCATCTTAAATATTTATTTAAAGTTTTGTCTAAAAACATTATGTATTGCATAGTACATAATAGAAGGCAAATATACAAAACAATTCTGATATTATTGCCTTTTTTTTTACTTACAATACATTAGTATCATATAAAGCATTGTTAAAATATAATTATTAGCTTGGAGATGCTTGAGTAATACAAAAAATAGATAACAATGTATGCTAAAATTTTTTACTATCTTTGCCATGATAAAACGTATAATGATATGAGGTTAAGAGTTATTATTGCATCTGTTATTTTGTCTTGTTTTTCTCTCTTTTTGCAAGCGCAAGATGTGGAGAAACTACCAGACGATCCACGTATTAAAACTGGGAAATTAGCCAATGGCTTAACTTATTATATATTTAGAAATGGAGGTGAAAAGGGACATGCAGATTTTATATTGGCGCAGAAGTTTGGAGAATCTATAGAGGATAAAGATCAAAGTGGGATGTTAAGGATGCTAGAATTACTTGCAACAAGGGGCACAAGAAACTTTGCAGATTCTACCATTAATCAATATTTTAAAAGTCTTGGTTTGGCTAATGAAGATGTTAAATTTATAACTGAGAGCGATAAAACAGTCTATTCTATAAGAAATGTTCCAGTAACAAACACTAACACAATAGACTCTACTTTACTGGTTTTATATAATTGGATAAATTCTATAAATATTGATGAAGAAGATATAGACAGTGCTTATTTACTTTATAAGAATAAAATGTTAAATCATTGGGATGCTTTTAATAGGCTTAATTATAAAGCAAATAAAGATTTATATACAAAAAAACGCGATTCTTACAGCTATGAGCCCTATCCTTGGGAATCTAAAATAAAAAAATTTAGCTCTAAGGAACTAAGGAATTTTTATTATAAAACTTTTACTCCCGACAAGCAAGCAATTATAGTAGTAGGAGATATAGATAGTACTTCTATTAGAACAAGAATTACATCTTTGTTTTCTACCATTCCCAAGGCTGGAAAACAAAATAAAAAACGCACAGACAGTTTAGATGTTTCTAATAAATCTAAAATAGTTATTGTAAAGGATAAGGAATATAATAAAACTAGTATTTCTATAGATTTTATAAAATCTTCTTTACCAGCAAAATATAAGCTAACGAGTGTGCCTTATATTCAAGAATACATGAATAATGCTATTGCTAAACTATTGCTAGATAGGATAGAAGAGGGAATAATAAGTAAAACACTACCAATTTGGAATGTTAAAATACAGCAAAAAGACTTAGACGGCTTAAATGGAAAAGAGCAGTTTTCTGTAACATTTGAAACTCTCCCTAATACCATTTACTCTGCTTTAAATTTTTTAAGTTTAGAGATAGATAGAATGGCAAAATTTGGCTTTAACGGACAAGAATTTATTAGCTCTAAAGATTTGTATTTTAAAGAATTAGAAAACTTATACGATAGTAGGTTTGTAAAAGATAACGATTTGTTTACCAAAAGAGTGTTAGATAATTACTATTATGGTTATTCTTTAGCTAGTATAGAAATGAAGTTTGAACTTATGAAGCAAATACTATTTTCTATTACTCATTCTCAACTAAATGATTATGCTTCTGCTTTGTTGGGGAAAAAAGAAGACATTAGAATTATTTGTAAAATGCCAGATATATCTACAATAGAAACTATCTCTAAGGAGCGTTTGTTATCTACTTTTATGGAATCATTGGCAACATCTACTACACAATACAATAATAGGGGTATAGTTAGGTGGCCTAAATTTTTAGGAGAGTTGAGTAGGGTTTCTATAGAAGAACAAGAAAATGATCCATTAACAGGGACATATATTTTTACTCTTAGCAATGGAGTTAGAGTATTATTTAAACAAACATCTACATCTAAAGATACTGTCTCTTTTAAGGCTGTAAGCAAAGGAGGTTTTTCTTTAATG
>CAXYUL010000096.1:0-7107 GCA_964292095.1 uncultured Bacteroidales bacterium
GTGAGGGGCACTTTTAAGAAGGAAAGAGAAGCTGGCATGGAATTTATTTCATTTTTAAAAGGTGGGCCAAAAACGGAAGATGGAGTTGCTGATATGAAAGAAATCCTCTCATTACCTTATGGAGCTATTGGTGGGGACGACTCTGAAATGTCTGACTTTTTAGAAGCATATGTTAAGATAATTCAATCGCATGCATTAAGAATTCAGAAGAAGAAAATTGCTGCAACATTAGGCATTTCATGGTACTCTAACAGACTTTCAGACATTAAGGGTAAGTATTTGTATATGAGTGAAACAGATTTGGCAGAAGATATAGATAAAAGTTCTGTAGAAGAAATGTTTAATGGAAATGGATGTGTATGTAATTCTGAAGTTATTAGTGAGGTATTAAATGATAATAGGCCAAATTCTTTAGTTACAATTTCTGTTGCACCAAATATACCACAGCAAGGATCCTATTGCTATAAAATGGTTTTAAGTGCTGATAGTTATGAATTATTCTATTATAGAAAACAAAAAATCACATCTGGTAATCCTAAAGGTTTTTTAATGGAGGATATTAAAAAAATAGCAGTTCCACTTGCATTTGAAAAGTAATAATGGAGAAATTAAGGGTAGCTTTTAAGAAAAATATATCTCCTGTTGTCTATTGTGCTATTACAGTTAAGACTGGAACTAGGAATGAGAATCCTATTTATAATGGCCTAGCCCATTTTACCGAACACATGCTTTTTAAAGGCACAAAAAATAGGAAATCACTAAGTATAAATAACTGTTTAGAAAATGTTGGGGGTGAATTAAATGCCTATACAACAAAAGAAGAGACAGTTCTTCAGGCAACAGTTTTAAAGGATGACTTAGCTAAAGCAATTGATTTATTATTTGAACTTGTATTTGAATCTACATTCCCATCTGTAGAATTAAGTAAAGAAAGAGATGTAATTTTGGATGAAATTATATCATATAAAGATTCTCCAGCAGAGGCCATTTATGATGAATTTGAATCTATGTTTTTTAAATCTCATCCTTTAAGTTTAGCTATTTTAGGAGAGAAAAAGACACTTAAAAAGATAGATTCTAAAATCATGTTAGAATATCTTCACAAATATTTTGTAATATCTAATTTGTGCTTTACTATTATGGGTGATAGTTCTAGCTCACAAATAGAAAAATTACTTAAAAGCACATTTAAAAAACACTATAGAGAATCTTTTGAGATAGAATTTATAGAAGAAGATAATAATTATGATTGGGCCAATATTAATAGTAATCTATCTATTGGAAATAAATTTAATACTATATTACATAAGAGAAATCATCAATCTCATTGTATCATTGGTAGTTCGGCTTATTCCTACTATGATAATAATAGAATAGCGCACTCTATGTTGAGCAATATATTAGGCGGCCCAGCATCCAATTCTAAACTAAATTTACTCTTAAGAGAAAAATATGGTTTAGTATATAATATAGAGGCAAATTATTCTCCCTATGCAGACACTGGTTTATTTTCTATTTATTTTGCTTGTGATAAAGTTTATTTAGATAGGTGTTTTAATTTAGTAATGAAAGAATTAAGAAATGCTCGCGAGTGCATAATGAGTGATGTTATGCTTAGAAGGGCAAAGAAACAATTGTTAGGTCAACTTTCTATTTCTGTTGATAATGCAGAATCACAGGTTCTTAGTATGGGTAAATCTATATTAGTGTACCAAGGTATTGCCTCTTTTAATAATATGAAGGAGAGAATAGAGAGGATAAGCGCAAAAGATTTAAATAACGTTGCTCGTGAGATTTTAGATAAAGATAGATTATCTGTATTAATTTATCAATAATTTTGCTGTTATGTATAATACCTTTAATGAGAAAGAATATATTAGAGAATTTTCTTCAAAACAAGATCAAGTGCTTTTATGGCTCGAAAAGCAGACTCATTTGCGCACTAACCATGCTAGAATGTTGTGTGGAGAGTATGAGGGTAAACTTTTAGAATTTTTGTCGGGAATGATAAGACCTAATAGGATTTTAGAAATAGGTGCTTTTACTGGCTACTCATCTATTTGTTTAGCACGAGGTTTAAAAGCAGGTGGTATTCTTGATAGTTTAGAAATTAATGATGAATTGGAGGATTTAATTTTAGAAGCATATAAACGTGCTGGATTACAAGATGTAATACGTCTGCACATTGGTGATGCAATGGACACAATAGAAACCTTAAAAATGCAGGGGGCTAAATATGATTTAGTATTTATAGACGCAAATAAAAGGGAATATTCTAGCTATTATCAACATATTTTTGATATGCTTACTCCCGACGCTTATATAGTGGCTGATAATGTTTTGTGGGATGGAAAAGTTTATCAGCCTAAGCCAGCTTCTGATGCACAAACAGTTGGAATAATGGAATTTAATAGACTTGTAGCATCTGATTCTAGGGTAGAGAACATTATTTTACCAATAAGAGATGGACTCAATATTATTAGAAGACTTAGGTAGTTTTTATGCTAGTTTTATCTTATGCTAACATCCATTTTGTAGTTCCATCTTCCAAAATATAGATTTTCTCCTTTCCACTCTACTTCTCCTCTTTGAAAATCTACAGTTTCGCTCCTGTAGTGTGTCTTTGCAGGAAAGAAATTGCATGAGAAATCATCATTTACTATCATTCGATAACAATCTATACCTTTGGTGTAAAAGTAAAATACATCATTATTATCTTGGGTTCCAACTCTTCCAAAAGATTGATCAACAGGGACCCAACCTATGCCTTGGAAATATGCACTGGCCCAGTCGTGTAAATTTTCTTCACCAGGATGTAACATCCAACCACTTTCCCATTTAGCAGGTATACCAGCATAGCGTGCCATGGTTATGAATAGTAGGCTTTGTTGACCGCAATCTCCATGCTTATTTTCTATTACGTATTCTGGAATATTAGAAATTGTTGAGTATTCTCTTGCGCTTGCCCAGGGGTAATTTTCTGCAATATAATCAAAAATTTTTACAGCTTTTAGATATGGATTGCTTTCTTTTCCAATAATCGAATCTGTTATTGTTTTTATTTTAGGAGTAAAAATTATATGTTCTTTTCTTTGTGCTGTAAATTCTTTGTATAGTTTACTTGTTGTATCATATGGTTTTATATCTGAAACAGTAAAATTAAACCACTGGTTGAACGATGTGTAGCTAGCTTTATATTCAAAAACACAGATACTGTCTTTTACAGCTCTTTTCTCCAGATATATACTTTTGTGTTTATATGTGTCGGGAGAAATAATATAATTTTTTTCTGAGCAAGATATTAATTTAACATTTGTTTGCCTTTGGTTACTTCTAGGGTAGGGCATCCAAACTCTAATTATTTCACCATCTGGTACTTGATTTGGCTTTACTGTAATTCTATATGTAATGTTTACTGTCTTAGGAGCAAAAGGAATACCAATGGAGTTCTTTTTATGGGATTTTGCTTGTTTCACAATTTGAGGTATATATCCACATAGAAAGCTATCTAGTTGTTTAGATTGTCTTCCATTAATTGAAGATATTTTTTCTCTAGCTTCTTTTTCTATTCTAAATAGATTTTTTGCTGCATTGTAAAAGTAGTATTTTTTGCCATCAATAATCTTATTCTCTATTGCATTGCTATTCTCCCATTTAGCTATTTCTTCTTTGCTAACACTTGGATATAGTTTTTTAATGTTTTCTAGTGTTTGATCTTCTGATTTTGAGAAATCTTTTTTTATTCTATTTAAGACTTCTAACCTAAACCCAAGATCGTACTCTTCTTGTTTACTTATTGTTTCCTCTGCAATAATATGCTTTATTAATTTACTAGCTTCGGTATATTCTCCTTTATTAATTAGCCTTTCTAAAAGCTTCTGTGAGTGGTTTTGTGCGTTTAAAGCAAATTGTCCATACCCGCTTAAAAGGAGTATGGACAAAAGTGCTATGTTAAATTTTCTTAACATAATTGGTTAAATAGTTTTTTTCAAAGGTTCTGGTTTAGGTTTTCTTATAAGGTATTACTACCTTTATATTTAGATTATTAAAAACTTCTATTTTACGCGCTCTCCGTACGATCTATCCTCTGTTTTTACTTTAATCTTTTCTCCTTGATTAATAAATAATGGAACCATTATTATTGCTCCAGTTTCTAATGTAGCTTCTTTTTGAGCATTAGTTGATGCTGTGTCTCCTTTAACTGCTGGCTCTGCATATGTAACCTCTAACTCTACAAATTGAGGTAACTCACAAGTTAAACATCTCTCTTCATCTGCTAAAAACATCATCTCAACACCTTGCCCTTCTTTCATAAGGTCGGCATTTTCTACAAAGTCTTTATTTAAATGAATTTGTTCAAATGTTTCTGAGTGCATAAAGTTGAATCCATCTTCATCCTTATATAGAAACTGGTAAGGCCTTCTTTCTACTGTTATTGTTTCAATTTTCTCACCAGCATTAAAAGTGTTTTCTAGAATTTTGCCATTCTCTAAATTCCTAAATTTGCTCTTTACAAATGCAGGACCTTTGCCGGGTTTTACGTGTTGGAAATAAATGAGTTGGCATGGTTTGCCATTGAAGTTAAAAAATAATCCGTTTTTAAAATCTGCTGTTGTTGCCATATATTATTTTATGTTTGTACTCTTAGACTTTGCAAATATAAGAATTATTATTGAGTTATAAAAAAAAATATAATTCTTATGTCTAATTGATTGATACTAACACTGATATTAATATTATTACATAAGTATATAAATAAAGAGAGCTACTAACTCAACATAGCGTTAGTAGCTCTCAAATTAAACAAATAATAGATTTACATCAATAATATATTATTTAATATCACCATTAAAATCTGTTTCTTTTGTAGGAATTTTCCATGTCCATTTATTCTTTTCTTCTGGTTTAATGTTGACGGCTAAATTAGAAATGAAATTTCCTCCATTGTCAGAAGTTTTTCTATCAATAGCATCACCCCAACGTTTCATATCAAACCAATCAAAGCCTTCGCCCCACAACTCTAGAGCTCTATAGTTTTTTATTTCATTAAGTAAAGCGGTTCCAGTTTTAGTACAAGAATAGCTTGGGTCTCTTTTAGAAGTTTTATTTAATGTTTCTAATGCTGCCTTTGCGCCAGCTTCATCCTTTAAGAAGTATTTAGCTTCAGCTTCAATTAGATACATTTCAGAAGATCTAAAGTGGTTTAAATTTCCAACTCCAGGTAGGTCATTAGCTTTTATTTTAAAGTTCATATAAGCGTATATCTTTGCTGCAGAGTTAAGGTCTGGGAAATTCTTCCTAGCTAGTGCTGTTAGCTCTTTATCTGCCAACCCAGTTTTTAGATTATATTTTAGTTCATTAGGATTTAAGAATAAATCTTTTCTTATATCTGTACTTGGGAATTTATCATATAATTCTTTGCTGATACATTTAGGATAACTTTTAACAGCGCTAGAACTTGCATTATATGCTATATAAGCATGGTATGAGTAGAAGTGCAAAGTTTCGTCAGATGCACCATAGCTTCCCCAAATCCACTCACTTGTTGGATTACTAAATCCTGCCTTATAATCAGCAACGCTCATTAAAGGATATCCTGCATAAGCTTTTTGAGCCATTTCAGATGCTTTAGCATAATCTTGTTTATTTATTGCAGCCCTTGCATAGGTTGCATATGCAACATTTATGTCGGGAGTATAGAATTCTTTACTGTTCCTTTGTATTTTAGATTCTGTATAAAGCTGTATTGCTTCGTTAAGATCTTTATAAATTTGGTCATAACATTCTTTAAGTGTAGAAAGTGGAATATTACCTGTACTTTCATCTAATCTTAAAGCAACCCCATTTGTTGATCCATTATTTGAATCAGACCATCTGTATCCATAAATTTGAACTAACATTGTATATGAATAGGCTCTAAATGTTAAAGCTTGTGCTTTAATATACTGAACTTCAGCTTTATCACCAGCCGCATTATCTATATTGTGTATTACAGAGTTAGCGTTACCTATAAGCATATAGTAATAGTACCAAGGGTAGTAAGCATATTTACTGTCTACAGCATCGTTATACTCTGAGTTTATTATTTCTTTCCAACCAGGAAGATTTACAAAAAAGTGATTTCCACTATAATTGCCATAGTACATTTTTATAGTGCCTTCTCCGTTAAAACCTTGAGAAGATATTAATTGATTAGTCATTAATTTAGCAATTCCATTAATTGCAAGTTTTGCATTAGCTGTGGTTTCAAACATAGTTGAAGTACCAGCAGATTCAGTTGGCTTTGTATCTAGATAACTTTTAGAGCACGACCAATTTATAGAAATTATTGCTAAAAATAATATTATTATATTTATCTTTTTCATAATGTTAATGTTAGAAATTTATGTTAATACCTAAAGAATATACTCTTGCAGAGACAAAGGCATTATCGTTTATACCGCTAAATGACTGTTGTGGATTCATTCCTTTTAATTTAGTAAATGTGGCTAAATTATCTATGCCAAAATTAAAGGCTATGTTGTTCAAATTTATTTTTTCGCAATTTCTTTGTTACTTAGCCCATTAACAATACAGATTATAATATCTTTTTCTCTTTTGCTTAAATTAGAGTTATTATCCTTTTGCTCTTTAGATTGAGTAATTGCAAATAATTTATTTTCAATCTGCTCTTGGCTATCGTATATGTCAATTATTTGGTCAAAAGATTTTAATAACTCTGGGTCTACCATAGAAGTTTTTAGTGCAATTGCTTTTGCATTAGTACAGCCAACTTGATTTTTAAGTTGTTGAACTGTTAAAAAACCGGAAAATGTTGGATTTACTATTATTAGATCTATATTTTGAATAGAAAAGCCCACAGATATACTTTTTACATCATTTATATAGGCAATTTCTATATCTAAAGAAGGAATTCTTTTAAGAATAGAGCTAAAACCTGTTCTAATAATTAGAGATGGTTCAATAATGGCAATATGTATTCTCTGTCTCATTCTTATTTCTTGACTTCTAACATTCTAATAGCAGGTACTAGTAAAAAATCCTCTATATAATTATGAGATGCTAAATCTTTAGTCCTAGAATTACAAACAGTTACAGTTGCTTTTG
>CAXYUL010000097.1:0-7092 GCA_964292095.1 uncultured Bacteroidales bacterium
TGGGAGACTGTCTTTGCTGATAAAGTACTATCGGGAGCTATCATAGATAGAATAACTCACAAAGCTTATATCGCAAATATGATAGGTGAATTAGCTGAAGTTTGTTTTTTATATTATATGCAAGGCGTAATTTATCGGGTACTTACCATATACCTTTACGTTGTATTTTCATTTTTGCCAATATTTAGTGCGGTTATTGTGTATATAAACACAAATTACGCACAATATATTGGCAAATGGAAATATGTTTTTTGACCCTACAAAGTTTTAGATAAATTAATTCATATTTATCTGCTAATTAGGCAGTTTAGCGCTCTGCTGTGATTATTGCTCTAGGGCCTTAATTCTACCACTGCAAGCTCTAACTTGTCGGGAGTAAAATTCTTCTTTTGCCTTAAAATAATTGAGATTATCTTGCTTTGTGATCCCCTTAATAGAGGCAAAAATTCTTTCTGTAGTTGATAGTTGCATACTTGGGAGCATTGATAGTAGCTCTATCTTGTAAAGAGATACTATTTTGTCTATCTGATTGTTTGTATAGTATTCGGCAAGTTTGGATATTAGCATTGGAAAAGTATCGCTAGTCTTAGACAGTAGGCTTATAATAAGAATATTATTATCAATATCTTGGGGGCTAAGCTCGCTTCTTCCTAATAAATATTTCATTAGGGAGCTAGTGCTATTCTCTAATAAAAGTTCATCTATTTTTTCCTTCCCGACAATTATATTAGCCTCTGCTCTATTCTGGCTAAGGTGCTTGTAAATAGATGGGATGTCTATACATTTGCTATAATAAGGCCACATTTGGGTAGAGAAAAGTTGGCTATTCTTGTAATCTGTTGTAATAGAGGCAATAAACTCCTTCATCTTTTCTACCATGCGGCTGCTATATAAGATTTTTATATAGGCTAGGGCATTATCAAAACTTTTATCTTTGTCGTAAACGCTTTTAATAAAATTGGGAGAATTATTTATATCCTTTGCATCTTCTACTTTAGTTATAAATTTATTAAGGTCTGAGCTGCCTATGACTCTACCTAATTCTTTTCCATTGGCATCTAGGATTAGAAAGGTGGGAAAGGAGGATACTTGATACTTCTTAGCTATTTCCACGCCTTCGCCTTTTTCCATGTCTATTTTAATATTAACATAATTGGCGTTAAAATAATCTCCAGCTTCTTTAAGGGGGAATACTTTCTCTGCCATTTGCTTGCATGGACCACACCAAACGGTATAGCAGTCTACAAATACTAGTTTGGTTTTTTTGCTCTTTTTAGCTTTGTCTAGAGCATCTGTTAGAGTGCCTTTTTCCCATTTTACGCCAAGATTATTATCAAGTTCTTTAGCTACTGTTTTTTGTGCTATTGCATTAAAAGAGAGCAATGCACAAAATAATACAAATACAATTCTTTTCATTTTTCTATTCTTTAATTATTTTTCATCATTCTTAGAGGACAATTTTCCATTACGGTTCTAATTCTCTTTGTTTGCATATAAGAAATAGCTCTCCCAGTAGTGTATTCATCCATAATATTAATAGAATTATAATAATATTGCAATATATCTGGGATATCTTCTAAATTATAAATCCATTTTTCGCTTGTAAGATAATAGCTTTCGTAAGTATAAGTATCTGCACAATAATCTACATCATTACCACCAGCTATATAGCTTTCATCGTTTGTGCATTCTGTAGGAAGAAGTCCATAGAAAATTCCAATTCCATACTCAAACTTTTCATTGCCTAGACCTCTAAGGCTATTTTGAAATGTGTTAATCTTATACTGTAAACCAATATCGGCTAGGTCGTTAACTTTTGCTTCTGCTATTGTTGCAACAGCAGTTTGTTTTAAACCTGCTATTGCTGCAGCATTTTTTAAAATATATTTAGGTGCCTTAGCTGATGCTAAATTATAAGCGGTAGAAGGATAAACATAAACATTAATGTATTTATTTACATCCCAAACTAAATTAGCAAGTGCGTGGTCGGTATATTCTTTATTTGTCTTAAAATCAACTAAATTTAGTGTATATCCTTTTGTCTTTAAACTTGTTCCATCTGGAGCTATATCGGCTAAACTAAATTCTATCTTAGAGTTTATAGAATAAGGTGAGGTGTTTTTTGCAGCAAAAACATCGTTTAGTCTGTTTATACTATTTTGCAAAATTTCTGTGTTTACGCCAAGTGCATAATTCTCGTTTGCTTTATTATAAATTATATGAAAAACGATGGGAATATTTATCTTTTCTAATTTATCTTGTGGAGGAGCCATCACATTTACCTCTAGTGTATTTGCACTGCTTATATTGTTGCAGGTGCAAGAAAAAGTGATTTTTTCTCCTGCATTTTTAGAAGTTCTATATTTTAGATCATCAATAACATCTCCATTAGAGCAGGTGATTTTAAATTTAGAAAAATCTAATTTGTCGTATTTTATTGGAAAAAGTTCCTTTTTTGTAACTGCTTTGCCATCAACTAACTTTGTTACTTCGTATTCGTAAAAAGCTCTAATGATAAATTCAAGTTCACTTTTACCGTCGGCAATTAAATAATTGCTATTTGTAGATAAATTTATTTTTACAATTTTGTCTATACCCATAGTCTCTAAATAAGCAGGGTTTTCATGTTTTGTGCACGAGCCTAAGGCTACAATTAATAGTGCTAATATATATTTTTTCATATTATTATGTATGTTTATAGGCTTGGCCAACCTGGATTTTGAGGTATTTTATTGTATTGTAATTCCTGTAAAAGCGGTATTGGAAAGCAGAATTTGTAATCTTTATCTTTTAAAGTGTAAGTTTCAACTACATTTGGATCTTGTGAGCCTCTGCTCCATCCTTTTTGTATTCTTGTTAGGTCGCACCATCTCATGTCATATTCAAAACAGAACTCTTTTCTTCTTTCATTTTGAATGTCTTCTAAAATATTAGTGCCAGTATATGCTGTAAAATTTTTAATCCTAGATTGTAAGAATTTTTCAAACTCAATCTTAGCATTAGTTGCATCGCCTACTCTACTATATGATTCAGCTATAATAAGTTGCATTTCTGCCATTGTAAATAACTCTACCATATAGTAATTAGAATAATTAAATTTATTAAATTTAATTATTCCTTTATCGGCAGTAAAGAAATATGTTTTTCGTACATCATCGTTTGAATATAAATTATATAGCTCGTTAGTGGCAAACTGATACATTCCGTAGTTTGGTATTGCTACTAGACCAGCCATACCAAAAGATTTATATCTATAATCTATTAACAGGCAATGTTTTAAATCCTTTGCAATTCCGTTTTGGCTGCGCTCTGCATATCTTTTATAAGTTTCTGGAGTTTCAAGTACTCCGGCTTTCATAGCAGCCTTAGCATGTGTTATAGCCCTTGTATAATCTTCTTTTGTTCCACAGCACGAACCTCCTTTATGATGGTAGACTTGAGCAAGTAGAGCGTTTATAATATTTTTATCATAAAAAATATTATAACTCTCTCGTGGTGGAGTTGTATAGGATAAAACTTCTTCTAGTTCATCTATTATTGTTTTATAAGTTTGGCTAACTGTTTTTCTTTCTTTAGAATATTCGCCAACTTGGTCTGAGTTTAAATTATATGGTAAGCCATACTCATCTCCGTTATTATAAGGTACAAAATATTGTAGTAGTTTAAATAATTCCCATGCTCTTAGCATTTTGGCTTCTCCTAGTACTATTTCTGCCTTAGCCTTATCAATGTCTTTTATTTTAGATAGTTCGCCTATAATTGTATTAAAATACCCTATGTTCTCAAAGTGGTAAGACCAAATACTACCTGGGAAATCCATTTGTGCCCAATTCATACATTGTCTAAAAAGGCCTCTATTATTTCTTCCAGGGTAAACTTCTAAATATTTGTCGGGAAGCAAATCATCTGCATAAAAATTAAATTGTAGGTGTAGAGCATGATTATAGTGAGCAGGGAGCGTGCCTTGTAGGCTAGTATTTTCTTTGTAACTTCTAAGATGTGCTCCTAGTAGAGCCTTAACATCGTCGTAAGTTTTAACAGTTAGCACATTAGTAGGCTCAACCTCTAAAAATCCTTTACATGAAGCAAAGGCAGTGCTTATTAATAGAATTAAAATTATTCGTTTCATTTTCATTTTTTTTATTGTATTGCTGGCGATAAATTAAAAACTAACACTTAAAGTTGCTGTGTATTTTCTTGTATTAGGGTAGCCAAAATTACCCATAAGGGTAGGGTAGATGCCCGAATAAGGAGAAAGGATGAATAAATCTCTTACTGTAAGTGTAAACCTAGCACTAGATAAGCCAATTTTAGAGATAAAATTACTTGGAAGATTGTAACCAAGGCTTAAGATGCTGCATCTAAAGTATTTACCTTCTTCTAATATATTGTCGTACATATATTTAGAGAATCCAGATGAAACAGTACTTATTATAGGGATATTTGTTTTATCTCCCTCTTGTCTCCAACTGTATAGGTCGTTTACGTGTCTGTTTTTAGCAGATAATGGTGAAAATGTGTTAAATGATTTAATTAAGTGCCCAGTCATAAAATCGAAACTAGCAGAAAGAACAAATCTGTCATAGTTTAATGTGGTTGATATGCCACCTGTTAGCGGAGGATTCTTTTTGCCAAGATATGATGGAGCTGGCATTTTCAAATTTGCTGTGGTATTTCTAAGATTTTCTACGTTAAAAGTTTCGTTGCCATTACCAGTATAAATTAAAGTTCCTCCATTTAGAGGGTCTACTCCGGCAAATTTATATCCGAACCATGAACCTACCTCATAGCCTTCTAAAAAGGTATTAGCAGTTGTGCGAGTAATTATAGGTAAGTCTTCTATGTTTTTATAGTAAGTATTAGAAAGTTTGCTGGTATTATAACCTATATTGCCTTTTACAAACCATTGTATTTTTGCTTTTCTAATAATGCTTATTCCTAAATCAAGCTCTATACCTTTATTTAAGATATCTGCAACATTTTTAATTACAGATTCTCTTCCCGACGAGCTTGCTAAACGGTAATTATCAAGTACATCCATGGTGGTATTATAATAGAAGTTGGTGGTAAGTTCTAATCTCCTATTAAACATTGTAAGATCGAATCCAACATTGATATCTTGTTTAGTTTGCCATTTAACATTTGGGTTGGGGTACCTAAAAGAGCTAGGGATATATTGGTCATCGTAAATTAGGCTTTGCCCTAATGTCATAATTACAAAAGGAAAAGCATTTTTATCTATACTACCAGTGTAACCGAAACCAGCTCTTAAAGAGAGTTCGTCTATAACTTTAGAGTTTTTTAAGAAATTTTCGTTATGTAAATTCCATCTTGCCGATACGTTCCAAAGAGGCGTAAATTGATTATCATTTCCAATAATATCTGAACCGTCGTACCTTAGTGATCCGGAAATTACATATTTGTCTAAAAATGAATAAGATGCGTTTGCAAAGAATGAAGAAAGTTTGCTTTCTGCCTTGCCAGTGCTACCTAATGATTTAAAATTTATATTTTTACCATCTATGCCAGTCATGTCTGGGAAGCCAATTATTCTATGGTCTTGATCAAAGACTGGAGAAAAATTCATAGACGAATAAGATTTCCTAGCAGATATTTCTTGCCCTAAGAAAACGTTAACAAAATGTTTTTTAGAAAATTCTTTAGAATATTGAAGTGTATTTCTCCAGTTATATGAATTTGAGTATGCGCTAGATTCGCTTAACGAGCCATTTACCATGTTTAAAGGTAGTTCGTCTACGTAAGTTCTAAACCAGTTATTCTTATAATTAGTATAAGTATTAGCTCCTTCTATTGTTCTGCTATTATTTGAGTTAATATTATAAACACCTTGAGATGTAAATGTTATACCAGGTAAGAATTCCCATTCAAATTTTAATGACATTTCTGCATCTAAATACCTACTTGTAGAGGTATTTCTGTTTAAATCATCTATAATATTAAATTTCTCCCAATCATATCCTGGCCTTATTTTACTATAATTTACATCGTAGCTAAGATCGTAGTCATATGAGCCATCTTCTTTATATGGTCTTTCGTATGGGTTGGCGTAGATGGCATAGTATAATGGATTGATGTTACTTGCAGATGACCTATTATTTTTTAATGTAGCAGATAAACCTCCTGTAATTGTAATATTTTTTCTTGGAGTATGAGTAATTTTGGTGTTCATGTTTAACTTATCATATAAGTTATTTGGCTCAATCCCTTTTTCTCTTAAGTAGTTTAATGATGTATAGTGCTGAGTTTTTTCTGTTCCTCCAGACATACTAAAATTGTATTGCTGGTTTTGTCCTACCCTATATATTTCTTTAAACCAATCTGTATTAATACCTTGTAATTTAGTAACTTGTGCATTGTATTCGGCTTGGCTCATTTGACCTTTATTAAGGAGCTCTATATAGGTTCCTACTCTACCGTAGCCACTTCCTGCCCCTTGTTCAAATGCAATCTTTTGAGCGGTATTCATCATATTAAGAGTGTTTGTAGGCCTTTCTATTATTCCGTAGTTTGCCGATGCAGAAAATACTGTTTTACCAACCATGCCATGTTTAGTTTTAGCTACGATTACTCCATTAGCGGCACGTGCTCCGTAGATAGCAGAGGCGGCAGCATCTTTTAGTACGGTTATAGACTCAATATCGCTGGGATTTATATTACCTATACCAGAGCTAAATATAGTAGATTGAATATCTGTAGCTCCGTTGATATTTGGAATTTCTCCTTGTAGAGGCATACCGTCAACTATCCAAATAGGTTCAGTGCTTCCTGTTAGAGAGTTTGCTCCTCTAATTGTTATTCTGGCGTCTTCACCTGGTCTACCACTTTCAATTGCAACCAAGCCCGAGACACTTCCAGTTAATGCCTGATCTATTGAGGCTATGCCTTTGTTTAGTATTTCGCTTGGATTAATCTTGGAAACAGAACCAGTCATTCGTTCTTTTTTTACTTCTTGGTATCCTGTAATTACAACATTATCTAGTACTTGAGCATCTTCTTCTAGTACAATCTTTATTTGATTGTTGCTAGAACCTACCCTATAAGTGTAATTTTTATAACCCATAGATGAGATAT
>CAXYUL010000098.1:0-7079 GCA_964292095.1 uncultured Bacteroidales bacterium
GTTAAATTATAGTCTAAAGTACATTTTTCTTGTGAGTTTTGGCTAGAATTATTATCATGTTTTTTTTCACAAGCTAGGGAAGCTATTTTTTCTTGTTTATCTACAATAACAGAAACTATAGAATCGTGATTATCCTTAATTGTGGTTGAGACTTCATGTGTATCACCTAGTTGATTTTTACCAAAAGCATTTGCTTTTATAAATAACTTAATAGGTGTATCGGCTAATATAATCTTAACTTTTTTAGCTTGGCTAAATTCTTTTGCTAGTTCTATAGATTTTTCATCTAAATTTTTAAGAACCTCTAAGCCATAAGAGGAATTTCCACAAGTATAGGCAAGAGCACAAGCAATATGTAAACCAACCATGCCTGTTCCTGGTATACCTACACCCATTGCATTTTTAAGTATATTTGCACTAACCTCTACCTCTAATTTATCTACGCTACAATTTAATGCCCTTAATTCTTCGCATGAACGTGCAACAGCAAGCGCAACAGCAATTGGTTCTGTACAGCCTAGAGCTGGCTTAACTTCTTTTTTAATTAGTTCAATTATCTCTAACTCTCTGTTCAAAGTCATATTATTATATTTTAATTGTTTATATCCATACAAAAATACTCTTAATCTCTAATTGTAAAAAAATCTACAATATCAGATATAATGTTATCTATTTGCTCCTGTTCAGTTAATGTTTCTAAAGGAAAGCCAAATACTAAACAATTATAGTCTCCTTTATATGCTACTGCTGCCGATATATTATTTTCAGAATACCTAAAAACAGTATATGCATCTTTATTTGCAGGAACAATTGCATCAGCAGCCTCAACAGCATAAATTTTATCATTTAAATTAGTGTTAAAGCTATATTTACCGCTAAAATTAAATGGGTTTGCTACTGCCTTAATTTTTCCATTAGTAGATGCATAATGTGTCATCCATTTAAACTTAAGAACATCTGTGGCAAACTTCTTACTCATATCACTTACACAATAACTATCCCAAATATCTTTGCCTACATAAGCTCCAGAAATTAATATATTTCCACCGCTTTTAGCGTATGAGCAAATTATTTCTTGCAACTTTAATGGAAAGGCCTCATACTTAATAGGCATAACACCCCTTCCAACTTTAGTTTGAACTTGCTTACCCATTATAAAATCAACAATCTTATAGTCGTTTACCCTAAGAAAATTTTGCATAATTGCATCAGAAGATGCAGAAATAAAGCTATATCCCAATTTCATAAAGGCCATACCATGTATATATGGATAATCAAAAGTATTACCTGCAATAAGCTTATCTTCGTAATTTGCATAAGAAGCTCCAAAACCTGGTGCATCATCATCCATCCATGGGATAGAACGTCTAAATTCGTGCTGACTTCCTATGAATGAAAAATCTTTTATGTATGCAACTCCATGATCTAAATTATCATAAAATCCAGCTATAGTAGAATCTTTTGATGCAAAAGATGCTGGAGCAGATAGTCTTGTAAACCCATTAACAATTAAAACTGTTTGGTTTTTAGAATTTTTAGTTTGAGACTTTCCTACAGATAAAATTTCAGAAGCAAAACTTTCGCCTCCTTCATTAACAGCGGCAACCTTATAACTATATATATTGTTAGCAATGATAGGTAATGTTACAACAGTATCATTTACAACTATACCGTTATCAAATCCTTGTCCATTTAACCTTGTATAAACAATATAACTTTTAGCAACAGCACTAGGTTCTAGAGTGTCTTTTACCTGACTCCAAGATAATTTTACAAATCTGTCATCTTTAAACTCTGCTGCAAAATTTTTAACAGGAAGCGGTTGAATTACATAATCTCTATTTGACTCTAAACTAAAGTATTTAACTATTGCCTTATAAATTGCCCTACTTACTGCAAATCTAAAATTTGGGTCTAGTCCATAGCGCATATCTGCAAAGTTTTGGTGCGAGAGCAGTTCTAAAAGCATTGTAGGCACCTGCGGACTGCGAGATTCTGAGTATGATCTATCCCAAAGTCCTCTCCTACTCCACTTAGGTTCAAATTGAGCTCTAACATCATCAACTATCTGTGTTTGAATAATATCAGATAATTCCCTTGATAACAATCTAGGTTTTTTATTAGGATACAAATCGCTTCCATTAGAAAATCTAGTGTAAATAGCTAAAGTTCCTACTATAGAATCATTTATAAAGGTTCCAGCATCTGTATGAAAGGCAAAGGCTATATCTAGAGGAACTTTAAGCCCTTTATAATCAGGGTTTATTAATGATCCTCCCGACAAAGTATTCACCCACCTTCCCCTAGATGTATAATCATCGTTATAATCATTCATGTTATTAGTGGAAGAGTAGACACTATCTGCATATCCTGCCCATTGTAGCCAATACCGAGCTCCCTCTGTAAATCGTGGGTAATTACTTATTGAGGCTTCAACTGGGTAGTTAATAGTTTGTTTGTCGGGAAGCTTATTATCTGAACTTTTAACATTTTCTGTACTGCCTTTTTCTGATGGCTTTCTGGCAATATTTCCCATTCCACCACCAAATTTTACTGCATCTGCAGTAATTATAGATTTTGAATTGGCACTTATGTTTGATAAATACACTCCTTGATCGTTCCTCCCCTTTGTAAAACTAAATGTTCCTAAATAAATCCAAGTACCACCTCCCATAGTTTGATTAACTTCAAATTTTGTTTCTCCACCATTGTGCCTTACCTTGTAATTTACTCTATCCGAACTATTTGCAAGAGTTTTATAAGAAACGTATACTGCATATTCTCCGTCTTGAGGAATATTAGGATTCCATGAGATTGTACTTTCTTTTATGCCTCTTTTAACAGATTTTATTGTCTGGGTATATACGTAAGTTCCCATTCTAAATGGATTTTGAGAGAATAAATATGATTTATATGGGTTTGCAAAGCCTAAAGAATCGCTTTGTAACCATTCGTGTGTGCCGTTGTTTTGTTTATAGTCATTTATTGGAGCATCGTTATCTACTATCACCTCGTTTATTTGCAAATCTCTTTCTCGTGGAAGAAATACATTTGCACCTGCTTTTTCTAGCATAGGAACTAAAAACCCCAAAACATAACTTTGAGTATATAAATCTTCTACGGTTTCAAAAATACGAGCTCTTTGCCATTCCCAGCGTTGAAGTGCTTGGTCGTAATAATAACCATGACTTTGCCATAGGGCTATATGCTTGTTTTGTAAGCCATTAGTAATTGTATATGGATAAGATATATTTCTTACTAATTTTGGGCTTTGTTTTTTTATAGATTGTTTTTTTAGCTTTTGGTCTGAATAAAACTTAGAAGAAAGTTCTTCTAAAGGAGATGCATTACAATAAAGATATATTTTAGTATTTATGTATTGCCCAGGAATAAGCTTATTTACAATAGAATATATATCTTTAATAGTCTTATCTCTAAAGCTGTAATCTGCCATAGATTTAGAAAAGAAAAAGCTTATTTTATTTCCTTGTCTTGTTACCGAATCTTTAGCTATGGTAATATTTATTGCAGCCAAGGGCTTTAAATACAGAGATATAGAATCTGTAATTGGTTTAAATTGAGATAGTTCTAATTTAGTGTTATTAGTTAGTGGCAAAGCACTTGCTACCAGAATTTGCACAAGTAATGCTGATAGTAATAGAATACGTTTCATAACTATATTTTTGGTAAAAATTATGCGCAAAATTACCAAAAAAAAGTACTTGTTTTCTATTTTTAATTAATTTTGCATAATTATAACCTATTATATAAAACCTAGTATTATGAAACGTACACAATTAGCTAATCTGCCAACAAAAATCCAAAAATTAGAAAGAGTATCTAAAGAATTAAGTTCTAATATTTATATTAAAAGAGATGATCAAACTGGAAGCGAGTTTCAGGGGAATAAAATTAGAAAATTAGAGTATCTAATTAGTGATGCTTTAGAAAGAGGTTGTGATATGTTAATAACATGTGGAGGCATTCAATCTAACCATTGTAGAGCAACAGTTGCAGTAGCAACTACTTTAGGAATGAAAAGTGCTGTCTTACTTAGAATTTCAGAAAAGCCAGCTGCTAAGGGTAATTATTTTTTAGATATGCTAATGGGGGCAGATGTGCATTTTTGTAATAAGGAAGAGTATAGTACAAAGAGAACAGAAATTATGGAGCAAATAGCTGCCCAGTACCGTAAACAAGGATTGAATCCATACATTATTCCAGAGGGAGCATCAAATGCAATAGGGACCCTTGGTTATTATAATTGCATGGAAGAGATATTATTACAAGAAAAAGAATTGGGAATTAATTTTGACACAATAGTTGTTGCTACTGGTTCGGGCGGAACTTATGCGGGATTGTACCTAGCAAATGAGCTTAAACATTTAGAAAAGAGAATAATTGGAATGGCGGTGTGTGATAATGTAGAATATTTTACGAATATTTCACATACAATAGCTTCTGAAGCTATTTCCTATCTTCCAAAAGAATATAAGGATATAAAATTAAATAAAAATAATATAGAGATTAATGATAAATACGTTGGTATAGGCTACGCTTAAAGCCGCCCAGAAGAATTAGAATTTATAAAACAGGTAACTAAACAACAGGCTCTTGTTTTAGATCCAGAATATACAGGTAAGGCAATGTATGGAGTTTATAATGAACTACAAGATGGTGGTAATATGCGCTCGTGCAAAAATATTCTATTTATACATACTGGCGGAATATTTGGATTGTTCCCTATTAGCGAAAGCTTTTCATTTTAATATTAGCTAATTTTGTCTTTAAGATTTTCTATTCAAAATAAAGCAGCCTTTAGATATACTTAATTCTTAATAAATCTAAAGGCTGCTTTATTATTTATGTTTTAAAGCTACTATAAAGCCTCTAAAGCACGTGCTAATTGATCTGGACAAGAGCTTGCCTTCTTTCCACAAGGAATACCTTTTAAGCGTTTAATAGCCTCTGTCTTTTTCATCCCCTTAATTAGAGCGGATATGCCTTGTGCATTTCCAGAACATCCACCAGTAAAAGCCACATTTTCTACTATTCCACTTTTACTTACCTCTATATGTATTAATTTGGCACAAACTCCCTCTGGTTTAAAATCAACTACTCTAGTTCCATTAGCATTTGTTTTATCACTAACAAACTTAGAACTTAACTTGTTGTTATCAGACATAAGCATAGTTGTGCATAGAAGCATAGCACTAAATAATAAAATTAAACGTTTCATTTTTTTGGCAAAAGTAAAACTTTTTTTTTATTGCACAATAGGAAATCATATAAAAAAAACAGGACACTAAGCGTAGTTACTAAATTTAAAAATTTGGTAATGCTGTTATCATTTATTTTTATATTTACTCATTAATATCTCTAATTACTATTAGATTCTTTTGTACAATTACTAAGCTGCACAGAAATAAATTGCATAAATAAACAATAGAACCTCAACAGCATCAATTGCCTTCAATACTAGGAGCAAAAGTAAGATAAAAGATTAATTACAAATAATTAAGGCAATATTACTTTTTGACAGAATGGATCTAGATCTGCATCGCCATCCTTAGAAATAAATTTCATGTACCTTATTGTAGGAAGCTCAATAGAGCCATCATCTGATTTTGCACCAATATCTACAAAAAGATCAAATTTATTAAATCCATATCCAGAAATTGCCAGATACAATGGATATCCAGATACAGTAGAAAATTGAACAGTATATTTTTCATCATTTTTTAAAATTGCAGGTTTACCATTATATGGATAATTTCTTAAAATGACCAACTTCCCCTCTGTATTTACATATTTAATATCAAACTGTGAATTTGGATTAGCCGACAATACATATGAATGATCTTTTTCTACAAATCTAACATTTAAAACTACTTTATATGTTCTTATATTTTCTGTAATTTTAATATATCCAGCAGAAACTGTTAGATTTTCTAATTTAACTTCTGAAATCTTTTCTTCTTTGTTTTGGGCAAATGCTGTACCCGAAATCAACAGCATTGCCATAAATTTAATAAGCTTTTTGTTCATTCTATTTATATATTTTGTTTTGCGACAAAGATATAGGCATAAAAAAGGCAATTCAATAGCTTAAATATGGTAATTTTGTTCTTTAAATTAAGTATAATTAGTACTTTTACAACTATCTTTAAATGGCAAGATTGTGATATTATACCTAAGCATTTCTTTCTTTAATAGATTCTGCATTGGAATAATGAAAGGAAGTCTCAATAACAAATAGTAGACACTATACTTAAAGGTAAGGACTAGTAAAAAGTATTACTAATAAATTAAGCAGAAAACAAATTAATATTGTATGTCTTTGCAAAAATAGTTCTATCTTTGTACACGTAGTTAGTCTAAAGTTAAGCTAGCTATAAAGAGAAGATCAAACGATTCAAGTTTAAACTTAGATAAGTTAGAAGTTTTTATACTTTTGATACATAAAAAAATTAAATAATGAAGAAATTATTACTTGTTTTGGCAACATTACATCTATTCAATTTATCTTTTGCTCAATCTAATATAATAGATAGCAGATTAGACAAAAATCAAGGAAACAAAATTCTAACAATGGAAGAAGCCATTTTAGGATCAAACTTGTCGCCCCAAAAAGCTAATTATCTATTTAAAGGTAATTCCAATGAAATTACTTTTAAAGATAAAAATAACATTGTATCTTATAACCCAAAGACTGATAAGAAGTACGAGTTAATTTCCTTAGAAGAAATTAATAAATTGTCGGGAATAAAATTAACAGCCCTACCTAATTATTCTTGGACAGATGCTAATAGCTTCTCTTTTATTGCTGAATCTCAATTAATTAGCATAAATACTAGCAGCAAAGATATCAATTATAAAATTCCATTCCCAAAAGGGTCTGCTAACTTTAGCCCAAGCGGAAAAGGCCTATTTGCATACACTAAAGGTAACAACTTATATTATTGCAATAATAAAGGAGAAGAAATAGCAATAACATCAGACTCTAATAGAAATAATGTTAACGGTCAGTCTGTTAGCCGCAAAGAAATTGGAATAGATGTAGGTATATTTTGATCTGA
>CAXYUL010000099.1:0-7007 GCA_964292095.1 uncultured Bacteroidales bacterium
TTAAAAGAGTTAGAGAAAAGTACCCATCATTAAAGGAAGAAAATATTAAACTTCTTAATCTAATTTATGCTGGCTTTTCTGCTCAGGAGATAAGTGTAATTTTAAACGATACACCACAGAATATTTATGTTAGAAAAAGTCGTCTAAAAAAAACAATTTTAGATTTAATATCTACAGACGAGCAAATGAATTTTAATTAGCCCTTGTTTTTTAACTTGCAAGCCTAATGCAAGATTTATTATAAAAATATATTATATAATTACCTTATAAATAATATATTATAAAATATAATTGCAATGTTTATCTTTTAAAAGAAAAGCGATGATTCTTAATATTGCCCTATCTTTGCAGTACATAAATTGAAAAATAAACAATGTATTATAGTAAAAAAAGAGGTGAATAGGACAACAGCTATTTACCTCTTTTTTTTATGGTACAATTAAATTTTACTTGTGTTCTTCTACTCTTGCAGATACATACATCCCAGGTCTAAAATTAGAATTATTTTCTTCTATTTTAGCATACATTTCTACAGAACGATTGTCGTTGTCAACTTTTTGGCCAATAGAAATAATTTTAGCTTTAAACACTTTATCTCCTAAACCATTAACTCTAAATTGAACTCTTGCTCCAACAAAAACTGTAGGTAAATCTTTTTCGTATGCCAGCAACTTAATCATTATTTTAGATTTATCCACTATGCTACAAATTGGACTACCAGATTCTAAATGTTTACCTAAATTAACATTTACATCGGCAATATATCCACTGATAGGGGCTTTTACGCTAATATAAGGCAGAATATTTCCGTTTTGGATATCTAGATTATTGAGCCCAAGTAGTTTTAATTGTGCTGAGCTAGAATTAACCTTTGCACGCATAGAGATAAAATCCGCCTTACTTTGCTGTAATTTTTTTCCCGATACGGCATCTTCTTTTGCTAAGACAACTTGTCTATTATATTCGGCTTGCAAATACTCTAATTGGGCAGATGCTTCTAAAAACTCTTGTTGTAATTTTATAAAATCGGGATTCTCTATTTGAGCTATAATATCTCCTTTTTTAATATAATTTCCAGCTAAGATATTTAAGCTCTTAACTATACCTGGCATACTAAGCGATATGCTAGCAAAGCTATTTGGTGCTATAATTAGTGTTCCATTAAACATTGCTGGGTTGGCAATAGCTGTAGCTGAAGAAACAGCATCGATATTAGAAGAATCAGCGTTATTTTTTTGACTTATGTAAGTGCTAGAGCTAGTTGCATCTCTTACCTGAGTGCTATCTGTTGTGCTTTCACTTTCTTGCTTAGAATTTGTATTATTGGCTTGGCCATCTTTATTGTTATTTGAGCAGGATAAGCACACTATAGCCAATGTGCTAATTATTATATATTTAATTTTGTTCATAATTTGTTATTTATATAGTTCGTATTCTAGTGCTGCAATGTTATAATTATATACGCTCTGTATATATCCTATTTTTATTTCTCTGGCCATATTCATACTTTGAATATATTCTATAATACTGCTTTCGCTTTCTCTAAGTTGGATATCTGCTGTTTTTATTAGGTTTTCGGCCTCTTTTAGTGCAGTTGAGCTGTAGTAGCTGATGGTCTGTTGATACCTTTCTATGGCGGCTCTAAGTTCGTTGAGTTTGTTTTCTAGTTCTAGTGAATTAGCACTAGCCTCTATCTTTGCCTTGTTGTATTCTATTTTTGCAATTCTAACTTTTGATTGTTGGTTTGTAAAAAAGATAGGGAAAGCTATTCCTATACTGTAAGAATTTAAACCTTTAATTGGGTTTATTTCTTGTCTAGCATAGCCAAATGAAAACTCTGGGAAGAACCTACTTTTTTCTAGCTGAAGTGCAGCCTTGCTTTCTTTTGCTTTAGCATTAAAGTAATTAAGGTGAATATTAGAACTATCCAAGTTTGGCTCCATAGCCTTAGTAGTGTAATTATCAACAGAATAAAGTTCTATGTTGGTGCTATTTGGAATTAGGTTTACATTACTATAGCAAGTGTATTTTAAACGGGCAATTGCTAATTTTAGCTCTTGCTTTGCCCCAAAACTTTTATTTTTTATCTCGGCAGCTGTACTAGAGGCCATGCTTTTCTCTAAAAGTGATATGTCTCCTTGTTTGTAGCGCAAATCTCCGGCAAGTGCAAATTTCTCTGCCTGCTCGTTTGCTTGTTTATACATTTGGGCTATATTCCATGCATAGATATAATATGCCCATGCTCGTTTTACTTCTGCTTTTATCTCCCTTTCAACTATTTGCTTGTATAATGTTTGCCCATCTAGTTGTCGGTTAACAAGAGCATTTTTGTAAAAAGGTACAAGTAATGACCCAAATGATTGGCTAATAGCCAGTTCTTTATCGTTTCTCGTTTCTCCATTTAGCTGACCCCACGAGTAGCTAAATGAGGTTGGCGCAAATTCAATTATATCTCCTCTAGATGCCCTTACGGCGTCTATTGTTCCATTGGCTACTTTTAGTCGAGGATTATTTTTTAGTGCAATATTTATTGCTTGCTCTAAACTAACTGTTTCTCCCTGCACTATGTCTTCATTTTGAGTAAAACTGCTTTGTTCGCTTGCAGGGGAACTTATCGGGAAGGATAGTATTATTGAACTTATTGCTATTACTCTAAATATTTTTAAGAATTTTTTGTTTCTAAGCATAACTGATGAGTGAACTATGTGGTAAAATAATGGAATTATTATTAGTGTTAGTATTGTAGAAACTATAAGTCCTCCAATAACGACTGTAGCTAATGGACGTTGAACTTCTGCACCGGCTGTGGTTGCAATGGCCATTGGTACAAAGCCTAAAGAGGCTACTAAGCCTGTTAAAAATACAGGCCTTAATAAATGATGACAACTGTCTTTTATAATTTTAGATGTAGCTTTGCCGTATGTTGTGCTGTCTTTTACTTCGTTAAAGTGATTTATCATTAGTATTCCATTAAGTACAGCTACACCAAATAGAGCAATGAAACCTACTCCTGCTGATATGCTAAATGGTAGACCACGTAACCATAGGGCTAATATACCTCCTATTAATGAGAGCGGTACAGTGCTAAATACAACCAAAGTGTATGTTACTGATTTAAATGCAAAGAATAGAAGTAATAGAATTAAGGATAGGGCAACAGGAATTACTATTAATAAGGTGTTGATTGCATTTTTTAAGTTTTCGAATTGCCCACCGTATGAGAAGTAGTAGCCTGGCTTTAATTTTATGTTATTTTCTAATGTGTTTTGTATTTGGGCAACTACTTGTCCTATATCTCCTCCTCTTACGTTTACACCAATTACTATTCTACGTTTTGTGGCATCTCTGTTAATTTGTAGGGGTCCATCTATTAATTCTATAGATGCTACTTCGCTAATTGGTATTTGGATGCCTTCTGTTGTGTGAACAAAAAGCTTATCTAAGTTGAGGTCTGGTACTTTCTGATAGTCTAAACGAAGAACAAGATCAAATCTCCTCTCATTTTCAAATACAACCCCAGAGGCTTCGCCTGCGTACGCTGTTCTTACTACACTGTTTAGCTCTTCTATGTTTATTCCATATCTGGCAATTTTAGCTCTGTTGTATTTTACTACTAATTGAGGTAAGCCCATAGCTTGTTCTACAATAACGTCTGATGCGCTAGGTATTTTTTCTATATATGTTGCTGCTTCTTTTGCCTTTTTGTATAGTTCATCCATGTTTTCTCCATAGAGTTTTACGGCTATATCTGCTTTAGCTCCAGTCATTAACTCATTAAAACGTAACTGAATTGGTTGAGAAAAATTAAACTCTGCCCTTTGCTCTAATGGAGATAAGGCCTCTTTCATCTTTTCTACCATTTCTGCTCTGGTTTTGGCACTTGTCCATTCTTTAAAAGGTTTCATCACTATCATTACGTCTGCATCTTCTACCGCCATTGGGTCTGTTGGAACCTCTGCTGTGCCTATTTTTGCTACAACGTGTTTAATTTCTGGAAATTTATCCATAAGGGTTTTCTCTGCAAGATTTGATACTTCTATACTTTCAGAAAGTGAACTACCAGCTGGAAGTGTCATTTGCATGGCAAAGTCGCCCTCATCTAGGGTTGGGATAAATTCTGAGCCTAATTTGGTAAAAATCAATAGGCTTATGGCTAATGCTGTAAATGCTATTGTAACTGTGGCCTTTACATGCCTAAAGCTAAAGTTAAGTGCTTTAGAATAAAAGATGTTGAGCTTATCAAAGAATTTATCTGCAAATGTGGCTTTGTTGCTTATGTGTTTTTTTAGAAATAGACTAGCCATCATTGGTACGTAGCTTAGTGATAATATTAGAGCTCCAATTATACAAAAGACTAAAGTTTTTGCCATTGGAGTAAAATATTTGCCTTCTATACCAGTAAGAGTAAGTATCGGGAAAAAAACTATTAGAATAATCATTACCGCAAAGGTGGCAGAGCGCACAACTTTTGATGCTCCTTTTTCTACTTCTTCTTCTATTTGTTCTTTTGTAAGTGTTTTTCCTCTAAATTTTCCGCTGTATAGAAATGCTAGAATTCCTTCTAAGATTACAATAGAGCCGTCTACAACAATACCAAAGTCTATGGCACCTAGGCTCATAAGATTGGCAGAGACTCCAAATAATCTCATTAGAATAAAGGCAAATAGCATGGCCAGCGGAATTACTGAGGCAACAATGAGCCCAGCCCTTACATTCCCTAAAAATATTATTAATACTAAAAATACTATTATGGCGCCTTCTATTAAATTCCTAACTACAGTAGAAATATTTCTATTAACTAATTGAGCTCTATTTAGATATGGCTCTACTTTAACTCCTGGAGGAAGCATTTTTTGAACCTTTTCTATTCTTTTTTCTAGTTCCTTAGTAACTATATTGGCATTGGCTCCTTTTAGCATCATGGCAATTCCACCTACGCATTCTCCTTTTCCATCCATTGTCATTGCCCCAAACCTCTTTGCGCTTCCAAATCTAACTTTAGCAATATCTTTTACGCAAATGGGAATTCCATTTCTATTTGTAATTACTACATTATTAATATCTTCTATCTTGTTTATCATTCCTTCTGACCTAATATAATAGGCCTTTTTACTTTTTTCTATATAGCTTCCTCCTGTATTTTGGTTATTTTTTGATAGGGCGTTGTAAACATCTGCTATACTTATATTTAAAGAGAACAATCTATCTGGGTCTAAGGCAACCTCGTACTGCTTAAGATTGCCTCCAAAACTGTTTATTTCTACTATTCCTGGTATTCCCGACAATTGTCTCTTTACAATCCAATCTTGGATTGTTCTTAGTTCCATAGAGTTATATTTGTCTTTATATCTAGGATCTACTACTAATGTATACTGATATATTTCTCCCAATCCCGTGGTTATTGGCATAAGTTCTGGGCTGCCTAACTCTGGCGGAATTTCACCTTGTACCGTTTGTATTTGCTCATTTATTAATTGACGTGCAGTCATTGTTGGTGTACTCTCTTTAAAGACTACAGTTACTAGAGATAGCCCAAAGCGAGAAACAGAGCGTATTTCTTCTACGTTCATAATATTGTTCATGGCAATTTCTATGGGAAAGGTTATTAGTTGTTCTACTTCTTGCGGGGCAAGAGTGGGAGAGATGGTTACTATCTGTACCTGATTGTTTGTAATATCTGGTACGGCGTCTATTGGTAGGGTTAGCATTGCATAAATGCCACCTACTAAAAGGAAGAGAGTTGTAAGACCAACAAATAGCTTCTTTTTAATTGAAAAACGGACAATTGAGTTAAACACAGCTTTATTTTTTTATTTGTGCAAATCTACAAAATTTAGGCTTACATTGTTCAAATTATAATGATTATAATCAGATAATGTTTATTATCAATTAGATACTAATTTAATCTAATATGTTTGAATTCAATAATTTTGTAAGATTAAAAAAAAAGTTTATCTTTGCAGCCCCAAAAGTTGAGTAAAAGCAGATGCAAATGCTTCAACTATTTGGTAATAAGTAAAATAATAATTAAATTTTTAACTAAGTATGTTAAAACAGTATGAAACCGTTTTCATTGCAACTCCCGTTTTATCTGATGTTCAGATGAAGGAAGCGGTAGCCAAATACATTACTCTTATACAAGAGAATGGTGGTGAGGTTGTATATGATCAGGATTGGGGGCTAAAAAAATTAGCTTATCCTATCCAAAAGAAAACCACAGGCTTTTATCACCTGATAGAGTTTAAAGCTGAGCCAGAGTTTGTAGACAAATTAGAAACTCAGTATAGACGTGATGAGAGAATTATCCGTTTCTTAACTTTTGCAATGGATAAGCATTCAATTGCTTATGCACAAAGAAGAAGAGCTAATCAAGCAGAACAAAAATAAGGAGGTAAAATTATGGCAAGTCAAGTAAATAACGAAATTCGTTACCTTAATCCTCCTACAGTAGAGGTTAAGAAGAAAAAATACTGCCGTTTTAAAAAGGCAGGCATTAAGTATATAGATTACAAAGATGCAGAATTCTTAAAGAGATTTTTAAACGAGCAAGGTAAAATTCTTCCTAGACGTTTAACCGGAACATCTCTTAAATTCCAAAAGAAAGTTGCTCAAGCTGTTAAACGTGCAAGACACTTAGCTTTGTTACCATACGTTACAGATTTATTGAAATAATAAGGAGGAGAGATGGAAATTATATTAAAACAAGACGTGACAAACTTAGGTCACAAAGATGATATAGTAGTTGTAAAGAATGGTTACGCTACAAACTATCTTATTCCGCAAGGTTTTGCAATTATGGCTACTGTTTCTGCTAAAAAAGTACATGCAGAAAATCTAAGACAAAGGGCACATAAAGAAGCTAAGCTACGAGAAGATGCTCAAGCATTAGCAGCTAAATTAGAGGGTTTACAAGTAACTGTAGTAACCAAGGTTAGTACAACTGGTAAAATCTTTGGTTCAGTAAACAATATTCAAGTTTCTGATGCATTAGCAGCTAAAGGATTCGA
>CAXYUL010000100.1:0-6878 GCA_964292095.1 uncultured Bacteroidales bacterium
ATAATAATTCAAAGATATGAAAAGAGTAGCTAAACCCCTTAAGAAATAACTACTTTTTTTTACCTAAACTTAACCTATCAAAAAACTATCTGATTAATGTAATTGCAAACAGCGTGCCAAACTTTAATTACTCAATATAATATCTATGAGCAAAAAAAATAAGAGTTGTATTTTAACCACATACAACTCTTATTTATTAACCTAAATTTAACCTATGAAAAAACTATTTGTCTTTGTAAATTGCAAACAGCGTGCCAAACTTTTTTTCATAATGTTTTTTTTATTTCCATCCACCGCCAAGTGCTCTATATAGCTCAATATTAGCCTCTGCATAATTTTGGGCAGAAGAGATAAAAGATAATTTTGCGCTAAAAAGTCCGTTTTGAGCAGCAAGAACATCTAGGTAAGTACCATAGCCACTTATTAGTAAATCTATAGAAAATTCATAAGCTTTTTCTAGAACAGAACATTGTTTATATTGGCAAATTGCAAGTTCTTTGTAGTTGTTAAAATTACTTAAAGCATTAGAAACTTCTACTCCGGCATTTATAACAGACAATTTAAAGTTGTTTATTGCTTGTTGGTATTGAACTATTGCTACATCTTTTTGGGTTTTTAGGGCTCTTCCATTAAAGATTGGAGCACTTAGCCCCGCTGCAATATTCCATAAAAATGAACTAGCACTAAACCAATTATTAAAGTTACTTGCTGTTGTTCCGCTACTTGCTTCAATTGTTAAAGCTGGGTACATAGAGGCTTTTGCAAAATTAACGTTATATATACTATTTTTAACTCTATGCTCTGCAGCAAGAACATCTGGCCTATTTGCTAACAAAGATGCAGGAATACCTGTATTTGGAAGTTCAAAATCTAAATCGGTAATACTTTTATTACTGTCTCTTTCTATAGGCCCAGGCACTCTTCCAAGAAGCATACAAAGTGTGTTTTCGCTAACTGTAATTGCATTTCTAATATTAGGAAGATATGCTTTTACCGCGTATAATTGAGCTTCTGCTTGTAATACAGCCACTTCGTTTACCTGTGCAGATTCTTTAAGGAGTTTTACGGTTTTGTAATAAGTTTCTCTATTATTAATGGTTTCTATAACTAGTTTATGTTGAGTGTCTAAAGACAATAAACTATAGTAAGTCTTTGCTATTTGGGCAATAAGTTGAGTTGTAACTGCATCTTTAGTGCTTTTTTCTGCAAGTAAATCTTGAAACTTACCTTTTTTAGCATTCCTTATTTTTCCCCAAATATCAATTTCCCACGATAAACTAAGATCCATATTGTATAGTTGGTTTAGTGAACCGCCTTCTTTATAAGAGTTGTTAGCACTTTTGGCATTAGCATTTGCTCCTAAAACAGGGTAAAAATCTGCTTTACTTTTCTTAAAATAAGCTAGGGCTTTGTCAATATTTAAAATGGCATTTTTTAGGTCATAATTGTTATTTAATCCCTCTTGTATTAGAGCTAATAAATATTTGTCTTTATAAAATTGATTCCATTTTATATTTGCTATGCTACTGGTATCACCAACATTATAATCTCTTATAACACAATCTTTAAAAGAAAGTTCTGTGGCTTTAAACTTATTTACGGCGCAAGAGCTAGATAATGTTCCAACTAATAAAATAGCAACTATGGCAATAGTGCTGTTTTTACCGTATGCGTATATATTTTTTAAATATCTATTCATGTCTATAATTGTTTAATAGATAGTCTCTATCCTCTTATTCTTACTTATTTTCTCCTCTAATTTTCTAAAGATTATAAACATACTAGGGATAACTAATACCCCAAACAATGTTCCTATAAACATACCTCCTGCTGCTGCAATACCAATAGACTTGTTTCCAATAGCACCTGCACCGTCGGCAAGAATAAGCGGAATCATTCCACCAATAAAGGCAAATGAAGTCATTAAAATAGGGCGTAAACGTGCTTTTGCACCTTCTATGGCAGCATTCTTAATGCTAAAGCCCTGTTCTCTCCTCTGTTTAGCAAACTCAACAATCAAAATACCATTTTTAGCCAGCAGGCCAATTAGCATTATTAGTGCAACTTGTACATATATGCTGTTCCCAAGTCCGCTAGGGAAGATAAAGATAAATACTCCGCATATACCTATAACAAGAGGAAGCATTACAGAAAATGGTAAAATATAGCTTTCGTATTGGGCCGCTAATAGCAAAAATACAAAAATAAAGCAAAGTAAGAATATTAGAGATGAAGCTCCAGACGAAATAATCTCTTCTCTTGTCATTCCAGAGAAAGAATAGTCGTAACCGCTAGGTAAGTTTGCTGCAACTTCTTTTATAACTTTAATAGCATCTCCCGATGTATATCCTGCATTAGGTGCACCCATCACCGCTGAAGAAGTAAATAAGTTGTACCTACTTAGTGTTTGAGGCCCGTAAATTTGATTAAAGTTAATTAATGTGCTTATTGGTACCATTTCACCTCTAGAGTTTCTAACATTTATAGCTTTCATACTAGCTAAATTTTCTCTCTTAGATGGTTCTGCTTGAACAACTACCCTATAATATTTGGTAAATTTATTAAAATCAGAAGCTATAATACTACCATAATAAGCTTGTAAGGTGGTAAATATATCACTTACTTGTATACCTGCTAATTTGCATTTATCAACGTTTACATCAAATTCCATTTGAGGATAATTAACATTAAAATTAGCAGTTGCATATTTAATTTCTTTTCTCTGATTAAGTTCTTGTAAAAAGTTCTGTTGTACCTCATAGAATTTTTGTAGGCTTCCTCCTGTTTTATCTTGAAGCTTTAGTTCAAATCCCGATGATACACCAAAGCCTGGAACAGGTGGTAAACCAAAAAATACAATGTTAGCATCTTTTATATGGGCAGTTCTTTGCATTAGCTCTGCTATTACCCTATTTGCAGGAAAATCTTTTCTATCATCCCAGTCCTTTAAGCCAATAACTAATAATGCATAATTACTACCATTATCGCCACTCATAATACTAGCTCCTGTAACGGTAAGTCTTCCTTGTATAACATCCATCTCTCCGCAAATTTTATTTACTTCTTGTAGTACCTCGTTTGTTCTCTCTAAAGATGTACTAGGAGCCATAGCTATATCACCAAGTAAAATTCCTTGGTCTTCGTTAGGAATAAAGGTAGATGGTGTGTTATTCATTAAGAAGAAGGCTCCGCAAGCAAAAGCTATAAGTACTGCTATAGGAATAATAGCTTTTTTAGAGAATTTTTCTAGTATATGGGTGTATTTGTTTGTTAAGGTTTCAAATGCAGCGTCAAAACCTTTGTGAAACTTATCTATAAAAGAAAGTTTTTTACTGCCGTCCTTTTCTTTGTGCTTAATAAGCATAATACAGAGAACAGGGCTTAGAGTTAAAGCATTAATAGCCGATAAAATAACTGCACAAGCCAATGTTATAGCAAACTGAGTATAAAATATGCCAGATGGACCACTCATAAAGGTTACAGGAATAAACACTGCAGACATAACAAGCGAGATAGAGATAATAGCTCCAGAAATTTCACTCATGGCGCCCTTTGTAGCTACTCTAACATCGTGCTCGCCTCCTTGTAACTTGGCGTGTACAGCTTCTACAACCACTATGGCATCATCTACCACAATTCCAATTGCCAACACCAGAGCAAATAAGGTGAGCAGATTTATGGTAAAGCCAAAAATCATTAAAAAGAACATGGTTCCAACTAAAGCTACAACGGCAGAAATACTTGGAATTAATGTAGATTTTAAATCTTGTAAGAAGATAAATACAACTAAAAATACTAGAATAAATGCCTCTATTAGTGTTTTTAGTACCTCGTGGATAGAAGCATCCAAAAATTTATTAGTATTGTATGGAGCTATCCATTTAATTCCACTAGGGAATTTTGCTTCCATTTCTTTTAATTTACTCTCTATATTTTCAACAACTTCTTTTGCATTAGATCCTGCCATTTGATAAATAGACATAACTACAGCAGGACAATCTTCTGCACTACTTTTTGTACTATAGTTGAATGCTCCTAGTTCTATTTTGGCTACATCTTTTAGCTTAAGGATTCTACCATCAGAAAAAGCCTTAATTACTATATTTTCATACTCATTTACATCTTCAAATTTTCCTTTGTATTTAATAGTGTATTCGAAAGGAGAATTAGTGCTTTCTCCAAATTTGCCTGGAGCGGCTTCTATGTTTTGTTCTTGAATGGCCCCTATTATATCTGCTGGAACTAAGTTAAGCGCTGATAGCTTGTTGGGATCTAGCCATACACGCATAGAATAATCGCCTGCACCAAATATTCCAACATTTCCAACTCCATTAATACGTTGAAGTTCTGGATATATATTAATACGTGTGTAGTTTTCTACAAATGTTTGGTCATACTGTGGATTAGTAGAGTAAACACTCATTAATAACAAAATATTATTTTGCATTTTTCTGGTTGTTATACCAAAATTAGTAACTGCAGAAGGAAGTTTACTGGTTGCAGCTGAAACCCTACTTTGTACGTTTACGGAGGCCATATCTGCATCTGTTCCTGTTTCAAAATAAACTTGAATAGTTGCACTTCCATCGTTTCCTGCCGATGAGGTCATATATGTCATTTTCTCTACACCATTAATCTGTTCTTCTAAAGGTGCAATAACACTTTTTAATACTGTTTCGGCGTTAGCTCCTGGGTAGTTAGTTGAAATTTGAACAATAGGCGGTGCTATGTCGGGATATTGAGTAATAGGCAAAGATAAAAGTCCTAGAACTCCGGCAATAGTTATAAAAATGGATATAACCGTTGCCAGTACTGGTCTGTCTAATATTTTCTGAAACATCTCTAGTTTATTTTAGGAGTAATTACCATACCATCTTTGAGTTTGTTAACACCCTCAATTACAATTTTTTCTCCTCTTTGCAAATTTGAAACAATGTATTGAGTCTCTGTGTTGGCAACAATATCTAAACTTCTGCTCTCAACTTTATTACCTTCTGTAAGGATGTATGCCATTACTTTATCTTGTACTTGGTAACATGCGCTTTGTGGAATACTGATTGCACCTTTGTGTATAGTTGGGAACCTTAATACTCCACTACTTCCACTCAAAACTTCCATTTTGGGATTTGGAAAAATAACTTTCATTTGAATAGATCCAGTTGTTCTGTCTATTATTCCCGACGCATTTTCTAATATTCCTTTTTGAGAATATAATGTGCCGTCTGCAAGTAAAAGCTCTATGTAACCTTCTTTTTTATTAGTGCTTTTAGTGTTGCTGCTGGCCCTATTAGTAGCAAGGATGCATTTTTCGTCTAGTGAGAAATAAGCAGAAAAATCACCAATACCAGAAATTGTGGTTAGGGCGTCTTGAGAAGATGAACTAATCAAGCTTCCTACTCTAACTGGAATTATGCCTAGGTAGCCATCAACTGGAGCAGTAATTTTTGTGTAGTTAAGGTTAATTTTAGCATTTTCGTGCTGCGCTTTAGCTTGTTGTAGGGCGGCCGAAGCTGCATCTAGTTTGCTTTTTGCACTTTGAAGTTCGTATGGGCTAATTATTTCTTTTTTTACCAATGGTGTTAATTTTTCAACTTCCAATTTTGCATTAGCAAGATTTGCTAGAGCTTGTTCTACGCCTGCATAGGCAGCATTTAGTTGTTGAACATAATCAGCATCGGCTATTTTAAAAATAAGTTCTCCTTTTTTTACAAAGGAGCCTTCTTGCTTTTCTATTCTATCTATGTATCCAGATATTCTTGGCCTAATTTCAATAACATCTTTACTCTGATTTGTTGTAGAAATTTCTTGGTATGTAGTTGTAGTAGAGGTGTCTATTTCTTGAATTTTAAAGGAAGGAGCTTCGTTAGAAGCAGATGTGCCTTTAGTTGATGAGCATGAGTAAATAATTATCGGGAAGCAAATTATAAATAATTTACTTATAATTACTAGTGAGTTTTGGAATAGTTTAGTAAAAGAATTATTCATAGTAGGTTATTTAGAAGGTGTTATGCTTATTATTTTAATTGGTTCTAGAGGGAGATCTCTTGCATTTGTCCTTGCAGAAGCTATTCTGTCTATTACCTCCATGCCACTTATAGTTTCTCCAAAAATAGTATATGCTCCGTCTAATTGTGCGCAATTACTCTCGCTTTCTACAATGTAAAATTGTGAGCCAGAAGATTCTCTGTTTGGATTTGATGTGTCGCCTCTTCTTGCAGCAGCTAATGCTCCTTTCTTGTGTTTAAACTGAGGAAGTATTTCTGCAGGAATGGTGTAGCCAGGTCCGCCTGTGCCATAGCGTGCAGTGGCGGTTGTGTCTTTGCTTAGAGGGTCTCCTGTTTGAATCATAAAATCATTTATGACGCGATGGAACAAAATGCCGTCATAAAATCGTTCAGAGGCAAGTTTAAGAAAGTTGTCTCTGTGTATGGGAGTTTCTTTGTAAAGTTTAATTTTGATAGTTCCCATAGAAGTGTTAATGTCTAAAATGGGTTCTTCACCTAGGGAATCAACTTGGAATGCTAGCGATTTTTCTATCACCTGCGTGTTAATTTGTTGTTTTGCTTGTTGATCCTGCTCACCTTTATTTGAGCCTCCTTTACAACCTACAATTATTAAAGCTGTAATACTTAGCAAAAGTAGTAATTTTTGTTTCATAGGAATATACGGTTTTGTTATTTTAATAGTGTGTATGCAAATATACAATTGTTTTTGCTTGTAGTACATTAAATATACTAAATATCAGTAATTTTAGCATATTTTTAGCAATTTTTTGTTCTTTTATAAAATATCTCAAGTTTGACACTTGTAAGCTTCTAAAAATGGCGTAATGAATTGATATTCATTTTATTACAGCGTTGCAAAAATTGGTAATTTTG
>CAXYUL010000101.1:0-6792 GCA_964292095.1 uncultured Bacteroidales bacterium
GGGATGATTTTACAGGTGGATATAGCGATCATCTTCCCGTTTATTTAATTATATCTAAATAAAATTAATATGAAATTAAAAACTTTTTCACTCATTTTTGTTCTATTAATTAGCCTTTTTTCTGGAGAGCTTTTAGCTCAAAATGGAGGAATAGAGGGGTTTGTTGTGCATAGAATAAGTAGAAATCCTATAAAGGATGTAAAAGTAAGTTTACAAGGAAGTGTAAACAAAGTCAAATATACTGCTCTGGATGGAAAGTTTAATTTTACGCTATTAGAAGATGGTGTTTATAAGATTACATTAGAAGCAGCGTATATGTTAAGTACAGAATTAAATGTTACTGTAAAATCTGGAGTTTATAATTTAGGTTCTGTATCAATGTCGCCAGATATTGTTACAGGAGACTTAGATGAAGCATCATTTGTAGAATTTGATACAGATGGATCTGGAAGTTCCCAAAATATGCCAGTTTTACTTTCTGCAACAAAGGATGTATATGAGAATATTGCAGGTTATAAGTTTGGAATTATGCGCTTTAAGAATAGAGGTTTAGAAAGCGGTTCTAATGAAGTATATTTAAATGGAATTAAATTTAATGATGCTATAAATGGTTATACTCCTTGGTCTTTATGGAGTGGCTTAAATGATGCTACAAGGAATCAAGAGATTACAAGTACTATGGGCGTTTCTGATTGGGGTGTTGGCGGCATAAATGGACTTACAAACATAAATGCTTCTGCATCTAAAATGAGAAAGGGCTTTAGAGCTGGTGCTGTAAACGCTAGTGGACAATATAGATTTAGGCTAATGGCAACTTATGCGTCGGGAGTAAACGATAAAGGATGGTCATATGGCTTCTCAGTTTCTTCTCGCTTAGGTGGAAATGATTGGGTTACAGGTGTTTCATATAATTCGCTTTCTTATTTTGCCTCTGTAGAGAAGAATTTTAAAGATAAGCATAATTTAGCTTTTACAATTTTTGGAGCACCTACAGTTAGAGGTGTTCAAGCTGCTGCTACTCAAGAAACCTTTGATTTAGTGGGGAATAATTATTATAATTCTAATTGGGGTTATATGAATGGAACGAGTAATGGGAATGTTAGAAACGCTAGAGTGAAAAATTATCACGAGCCAGTGGCTATGTTAAAATATGATTTTACACCTAATAAATCTTGGTTAGTTACAGCAGCACTAGCATATAGATTTGGCAAAAATGGCTATTCTGCTTTAGATTGGTACGATGCCCAAGACCCAAGGCCAGATTATTATAGAAATTTACCAAGCTATTACTCAGAAGATCCTTTAAAAGCAGCTTATGTTAGAGAGGGATGGTTGAGTGATTGGAATGTGAGGCAAATTAATTGGCAGAGATTGTATGATGTTAATAGCAAGAGTTTCTTTGAGGGCTCTAACCTTGGTAATAATATAGGAGAAGGGACAAAAAGAGCTAAGTATGTTATTGAGCAAAGAAGAACAGATCAAAACGATAAAAATGCTAAGTTGCAGTTTACAAAAGTTTTTAGAAACTACTTTAAGCTTAGTGGTGGATATGAGTATAGATGGAATAAAACGGAGAATTATAAGATTATAAATGATCTTTTAGGCGGTGATTATTGGTTAGACGTAGATCAATTTGCAGAGAGAGATTTTGGAGTAGGTGATATTATTCAGAATGACCTAAACAATCCAAATAGGTTGGTTGCTAAGGGAGATAAATATGGTTATGATTATTATGCAAATGTGAGAAATAATAAGTTATGGGCTTTATTAAATCTAAACATAGGAAGTATAGAGGCTTATGTTGCTGCTGAAGGAGGAAATACTAAGTTTTGGAGAGAGGGATTATATAGAAAAGGGTTATTCCCAAATAATTCATACGGAGAATCTGAAAAGAAAGATTTTTATACCTATAAAGCTAAGGTTGGCTTAAGTTATAAAATTGACGGAGCCAATGTTATTTCTGCAAATGTTGCAAGTTTAACAAATGCACCTTTCTTTCAAGAGTCTTTTATCTCTCCAAGAACTAGGAATAGCCTTGTTCCTCATCTTACAACAGAAAAAACTTTTTCTGTAGACCTTAACTATAATTTAAAAACTAATTATATTAACCTTAGACTAAGTGGTTATTATACTACAGTAAAAGATCAAACTAAACTAATAAGTGCATACGATGATATTAGTAGAACTTTTACTAATTTGTCTTTGAGAGGGATAGATCAAAGAAATATTGGTTTAGAGTTAGGAGTACAAGTGCCTATATATAAGGGCTTATCTGCAAGTGCAGCACTAAGCTACGGCGATTATATTTATACATCTAATCCTTTGTTAATTCAGACAAAGGATAATAGCGAGCAAATTCTAGTGAATAACGAAAAGGTATATTGGAAGAACTTTAGAGTTGGGGCTACCCCGCAAACAGCTATAAATTTTGGCTTAAATTATAAATCTGATAGTTATTGGTTTATAGGTATTGATGCTAACTATTTTGATGCTATGTATATAGATATGAATCCTTTATATAGAATAGATGCTGCTCATGTTGGCCTTAGTAAAGAGCAAAGTATAGAAATGGCATCGCAAGAGAAATTTGATAGTGCTTTTGTGCTAAATGCCAATGTTGGTAAATCGTGGTATATAAACAGAAAATATAACTTAGGTTTTAGTTTAGAGATTAAGAACATATTAAATAATACTAATATTAAAACTGGGGGCTACGAACAAATGAGGCTTAAAGCAAATAAAGATGCAAATGGTAGTGTAGTAAACTATACCAGATTTGATTCTAAGTATTTTTATTTATTTGGGGCAAACTACTATTTGAATATTTATTTTAGGTTCTAATATATTTTAAATTAAAATAATGGATATGAAAAATACATTTTTAAATATTAAGCGTTTTACTTTGATCTCAATTTTGCTTTTAGGGCTTTATTCTTGTGAAAAAAAATGGGATGCCCCAGATAAAGTTGAGCCAGTAAAAATGACTCCTAATACAACAATTAGTGAGCTTAAAGCCATGTACAATGGTGCAGCAACCGAGATAGGCGATGATGTTATTATAGCTGGAAAGGTAGTTAGTTCAGATAAAGATGGTAACATATATAAGTCTTTATATATTATGGATAATACCGCAGGTATAGAAATTAAGATAGGTAAAACAGGTTTATATAATGATTATAAAGAGGGACAAACATTACATGTTAAAGCAAAACATTTGTGGCTAGGTGCGTACGGCGGCGTGGTTCAATTAGGAGCAAAGTCTACAGATCCAAAATATGAATCATCTTACTTAGATGCCCAAATGCTTATTGATATGACTATATTTAAAGGAGAACAAGGAACTAAGGTTGAACCAAAATTAGTTAGCTCTAAATCTGAATTAAACGATAATATGCTAGGAACATTGGTAACTTTAAAGTCTATCACTTACAATGGTAGTGATAAGGTTGGTGGAAAAGAGATTTTCACTTGGGCTATTAAGGAAAATTTTAAAGAAGGGCAAGAGGCTACCTCTGTTAATCAGAATTTTTATTGGGGAAATAGTAAAATAGTAGTGCGTTCTAGTGGGTATGCTAAATTTGCAAATGAGCCATGCCCTCTGCAAAATTCTACTCCTGCCGATGCAAAGGGAACAGTGGTAAATATTACAGGCGTTTTAACAAAGTTTTATAATACATACCAGATAATACTTAATTCATCTTCTGGCGTTGTTAAAAATAGTAACTAAATTTAGGATACAGTAGAAGTCTTGTTTAAGATGACTAGAGTAAATTATTACATGCTAGTCATCTTTTTTATTTTTTCTGAGAAGAGTTTTTTTTAAAATATTTTTATATATTTGCAAATTAACTTTTTTAAATTCTAAAACCTATGAAGACCATTGCAAGAGATTCTATACTTGTAGTTGTTGTTGCCCTATATATTGTTGGCTCAATAGGTTTTACCGTGCATCATTGTTGTTGTCACAAATTCTATCACACTTCTTGTTGTTTATTAGATGGTTTTTCTCCATATAAAATTGATGGCTGTCATAAAATTGCAGAGGATTTATTAGCTGGAGATAAATTGGTATTTAAGCAATATAGACATTGTGGAGATTTTGTTTATTCTATGGAACATGGAAAATATAGCCATACAGAAAAACAGAATGCTCCTATATTATATCTTGTAATGATTCAAGATTTATCAGATAATTTAGTGTTTTCAGATATTTCTAATCAAGCAAGTTTTAATGATATTAGTGATATTTTCTTTTATAACCATGTTTTTAAACGACGGTGGCAAAATCAGGAGTCTTTGTGTTCATTTTTAATATAAATGTATTTCTAAAAGTCCCTTACTTATGCTATGTGTAAGAGATGGGTTTTCTTTATCCATTTTTTAAGCACAAAAGGGACATGTTTTTATGTCTAAGGTATTATTTTCACTTGTATTATATCTCTGTAATACAGGCTGATACATATGAATAATACCCAATATTTAACTTTTAAAAATACATTATAACTTATGAAAAGATTATTAGTTCTGCTATTAGGCTTATTATTGTTATTTAACAGTACTCAGGCAAGGCAGACGCAAGATAAAAAGCCCTTAGATCATTCTGTCTATAATTTGTGGGCTACAATTGGTGGATACGAAATAACAGCCAATGGCGAATACCTCTCTTATTATAGCAATTTTACAAAAGGAGATGGAACTCTAAATATTATAAATTTAAAGAATGAAATAACTAAAGTAATAGAAAGAGGGAGTAAATCTAAATTTATTACTAACAATTATTTAACTTGTACAATCAGACCATTTTATCAGCAACAGCAACAAGCAAAGAAGAAAAAATTAAAAGGGGATAAAGCTCCAGCAGATACACTTGCAATTATTAATTTAAAAACAGGAAATACAATAAAATTTCCTTTCCTAAAAAAAGTAGATATACCAAAAGAGTGTGAAAATTATTTTGCGTTTAAAGCAAAGAATTTAAGCGATAGCTCTAAAGTTAAAAAAGATGCTACATTTATTTTCGACTTGCAAAAATTTGCCATTATTGATACTCTAAGCGAAGTGGAGTCTACTAGCTTTAATAAAATAGGCTCTAAACTAATATATACTACTAAGAAGGGAGTATTTGTATATGAGCCACAAACTAGAAAAACTAGCACAGTTATTACTGGTATTGCACTAGGTACATCTAGCCCAGCATTATCTGAAGATGAGTCTTTTATTGCTTTTTATGCAAATACAGATAGCACCATAAATTTTGATAAAAATGTTTCTATATATGTGGCAAATATTAATGCTCAAAATAAAGAAGCAAGGCTGCTTGTGTCTAATAAGAGTAAGGGGCTACCAGCTAATTGGATAATTAGTAAAAATAGATCTTTAAATTTTAGTAAAGACAATAATAGATTATTTTATGGTATTTCTCCAATATTAAGGGAGAAGGATTTGAGTCTTGTTTCAGACGAACAAGCAAAACTAGATATTTGGCATTATAAAGATAAATATATTCAAACTCAGCAACTTAACAATGTTAATCAAGAGAGGAAAAAAAGTTATACTGCCTACACTAATATAAACGAGCAAAGCTCTGGAGAAAATCAAGTGATTCAATTAGGTAACTTAGACTATCAAATTGTTCGTATTCCTAATAAATGGAGTGCTAGTTGGGGTTACTGTTTAAGTGATGAAAAATATGCAATTCAATCGCAGTGGGATGCAAATCCTATAAATGATTTGTATATAATAGATTTTAAAGATGGCAAAGCGAATAAAATATTAGAGGGAGAATATATAATGTCTTTAAAAGACTCTCCAGATGGTAACTTTTTAACTTGGTACAATCCAAAACAGAAGCAATGGTTCAGTTACAATCATTCTACCAAAGAAATTAAAAATATAAGTTCAAAAATTAAAGTTCCATTATATAACGAGCTACATGATACACCACAAATGGCTGGTTCTTACGGTAATGGAGGCTGGGTAGTAAATGATAAAGCTTTTTTTATCTATGATAAATATGATATTTGGGAGGTTGATCCGCTAGCCATAAAGGATCCAATAAGAATTACAAAAGGAAGAGAAGAAGAGAAAACATTTAGAATTTTAAGAACAGACCAAATACAATTACCAGAAGGAACACCTGGTATAAAAGAAGAGCCAATTAAAGAAAAAGATGATATGTGGTTTACTGCCTTTTGCAATAAAACAAAGGGATATGGCTACTATTATTTGCCATATAAACAGAGAACAAAAGGTTTACAACAACTAATAATGGAGCCTGATTACAGTTTAGAGTACTTTAATAAGGCAAAAGACAATAATACAATAAGCTATATTAAGAGTAATTTTAGCCAAGCTCCACAAATTTATGTTACAAGTAATTTATTTAAAACATCTAAGAAATTAACAAACTCTAATCCTCAACAGCAAAATTATAATTGGGGAACTTGTGAATTAGTATATTGGAGAGGAAAAGACGGAAGAAACATAGAAGGTCTATTACATAAACCAGAGAATTTTGATCCAACAAAAAAATATCCTATGGTAGTTTATTTTTATGAGAAAACCTCTAAATATAAAAATATGTATAGAAAACCAGCGGTGAGTAGGTCTACAATAAATGTTACATATTTTACCAGCAATGGCTATTTAGTATTTATGCCAGATATTTATTATACAACAGGCCATCCGGGGCAAAGTGCTATGAACTGTATAGTTCCTGGAGTAGAAAAACTATGTGAAAATTCTTGGGTAGATAGAGATACAATTCCATCCGTTCATTATTATAGCCTGCGT
>CAXYUL010000102.1:0-6790 GCA_964292095.1 uncultured Bacteroidales bacterium
GGTGCTATGTTGTGGCGGTGCTTATGCATTAAGCTAAGGCATTAATTGCTGGGCATTACTGGCTTAGGATGTTGCTAGGCGATATGCCAAGGCTAATGGCTATTGTTACAGCTGGGCAGTTAACATGGGCATTATTTAAACTGCAACCTTTTTGGAGTTCATATCTGTTAATTAAACAAATAGATACCTTCTTTTATTTTATTATACCACTATTCTACAGTTAACTTATCATCAATTAGCCTATTCATATATTGTTGAATAATAGCCTTAAAAAAGTTATCCTCTTTTGTTATTTTTGTATCCTTAGTATTAAGACCTGCATCTAATAAATTAACCTGCAATAAAGAATCGGCTTTATAATTATATACAGCTTTTAATTTTTGTTGATCTCTTACATATAAAGTATCTCCTTTAACCAATTGAAATTCTCCGCTGCCAAAATTAACTGCAAATGGCTCTTTATCATTTCTAAGTAAACTCCTACCAAAAGCAAAATAAGGCTTATCATAAGATAACATGTCTAATACTGTTGGCAAAATATCTAACTGCTGAGTTGTATTTGTATATTCCCCTGGATTAATAAAACCAGGAGCATAATATATAATAGGTATCATAGTGTTTCCCAACGTATTTGTGTACTTAGGGTAAATGCCCCATAATGTTGAATGGTCTGGAGTAATAACAAAAATAGTGTTTTTGAACCATTCTTGGCTTTCTATAGATTTAAAGAACTTCCTTAAAGACATATCTGCGTATGCAATAGCCTTTTGTAATGGCACTTCTCCATTTGGTAATACATCTTCATATTCTGCTGGCACCTTAAATGGATGGTGAGAAGATAAAGTAAAAATAGAAGCAAAAAATGGTTGTTTAAAGCTAGATAGTTTAGATGCTGTAAATTGTAGAAAATACTCATCCCATATTCCCCATGCCCCATCAAAATCTGCATTATTATTATATTCGTCTTTTCCAAAATAGTTTTTTACTCCGCATAAATTAGAAACAGCTCTAATACCCATAGAATTATTTGGAGCACCATGAAAAAACGCAGTATAATAGCCCAAACTATCCAATACCCTAGGTATTCCTTGCAATTGATCGTTTGCATAAGGTGTTACAGCAAATGATTCCATTAAACTTGGTATAGAAGCCAAAATAGAAGGAACAGCATCTATCGATTTGCGTCCATTGGCAAATGCGTTTGTACATAAAACTCCCTGTTTGCGCAATGAATCTAAAAATGGAGTATAATTCTTATCCAAAGCTTTATTAAGAAAATACATATTCTCAGCACCAAAACTCTCTAATATTAAGAAAACTATATTCTTTTTTTCTTTAGTTGTAGGGAAGATAATTGATGTACTTGTGCTATCTTGTATTGGAATATGCTCAGGCGTGTAGACATTTTGCATTAAAGTGTAATCGCTGTAGAATTTTTGCCTTGTATATTGCCTTTTGCCCAATGTTCTAATTAGAGAAAATGGTGTATTTAAAACGGCTGAAGTATGAATTGCTTTATCTACATAATCACCTGCATTACTTAATGTTATAGGTCTAATAGTTCTTGTTACTCCTCCCCTTACACCTATTATTATTAGTGGAACAGATAATGCCAAAATAGAAAATTGAATAAGATAAACTTTATAAGATTTCCAATTTAACATTGGACTATACATTATAGTTTTATATAGTTTTTTATAGCTTCCACTACAGAAAATTAAGACTAATAAAAAGATTATTCCAATTATAAATACATACCAATATAAACTAATACTTTCTATAAAAATTTTAAAAAAATGAACATCGCCTTTAAACTCTTCTAAAAAGGTCATACTTGTACGGCGTAAAGTAAATTTAAAATAAATACTGTCGGCTAAGTTTAAAGAAAGGGCAATAAAATTAAAAACTATATATATGATCTTTATTACCTTTTGATACAAAGGTTTAAAAACGAAACTTGCTGGAATTAGAGCCAAAAAAATATACAAAACATTAGTATATAAAATAGCTGTAGTATCAAACATAAGTCCCCCACCCAATATCCTCCAAAATTGATTACTTGTTATTGGCGAAAGAAGTTCATTATTAATAAAAATAAAGAACAATCTGCTTAAGGTATATAATATATACACTAATAAAATTCTCCATATAATTAATAAGTAATAAGCTACTGTGCTTGTGTTAATTTTATTCATTTTGTTACAAATATTTATTTAAAAGTAAAAAATTAAATATTTTTTTAAAAAATTAGGGCAAAGATATAATATTTATTAATTTTGCAGGATAAAAATTTTCATAAAATAAACTAAATCATATTTAAAAATGGAACTTACACATATTGAACACATTGGCATAGCCGTAAAGTCTCTAGAGACTGCTATCCCATATTACGAAGAAAAACTTGGCTTAAAATGCTACTCAATTGAAGAAGTAAAAGATCAAAAAGTTAAAACCGCTTTCTTTAAAATAGGTCAAACAAAATTAGAGCTATTAGAGAGCACAGATCCAGAAGGAACAATTGCAAAATTTATAGAGAAAAAAGGAGAAGGAGTTCACCATATTGCATTTGCAACAACTGGAGTGCAAAAAAGTCTTAACGAATTAGCAGAAAAAGGTGTTCAACTAATAGACAAAGCGCCTCGTAAAGGAGCTGAAGGCTTAAATATAGCTTTTCTACACCCAAAATCTACAGTAGGTGTTCTTACAGAGCTTTGCGAAGATCCTTCAAAAATGTAATTAAATTCTATAATCAATCATAAATTAATAACAAAATGAGCCAACAACTCGAACAAGTAAAAGCCCTTATTTCACTTCGTGAAAAGGCACGCATTGGTGGTGGTCAAAAAAGAATTGACTCACAACACGAAAAAGGCAAATATACAGCTCGCGAAAGAATCAACATGCTTTTAGATGAAGGCAGTTTTGAAGAATTCGATATGTTCGTAACTCATCGTTGTACTAACTTTGGAATGGAGAAAAATGTATTCCTTGGCGACGGTGTTGTAACTGGATATGGTACAATAGACGGAAGACTAGTGTATGTATTTGCTCAAGACTTTACAGTATTTGGTGGATCTTTATCAGAGAGTTTTGCAATGAAGATTTGCAAAATTATGGATAAAGGTATGAGAATGGGAGCACCAGTTATTGGTGTAAATGACTCAGGTGGAGCACGTATTCAAGAGGGAGTTAATGCTCTTGCTGGATACACAGAGATTTTCCAAAGAAATATCTTGGCATCTGGTGTTGTTCCTCAAATCTCAGCTATATTTGGTCCATGTGCAGGTGGTGCAGTTTACTCTCCAGCACTTACAGACTTTAACATTATGACAAAAGGAACAAGTTATATGTTCTTAACTGGTCCTAAAGTTGTAAAATCTGTAACAGGAGAAGACGTAACTCAAGAAGATTTAGGTGGAGCAAGTGTACATGCAGCAAAAAGCGGTGTTGCTCACTTTGCAGTAGAAACAGAAGAAGAAGGTATTCAAGTAATTAAAGACCTACTTAGCTACATACCACAAAACAATCTAGAAGAAACTCCTCTAGTAGACACAGAGGATCCTATTGACAGATTAGAAGACGCTCTTAATGAGATTATTCCCGACAATCCAAACAAACCATACGATGTATACGAAGTTATTGGCGGTATAGTTGATGATGGTAAATTCTTAGAAGTTCACAAAGACTACGCTAAAAACATAGTAGTAGGTTTTGCACGTTTCAACGGACAATCTGTAGGTATCGTAGCTAACCAACCAAAAGTTCTAGCTGGAGTACTAGACAATAACTCATCTAGAAAAGCTGCTAGATTCGTACGTTTCTGCGACGCATTTAACATTCCATTAGTTACTCTAGTAGACGTACCAGGCTTCTTACCAGGAACTCAACAAGAATATGGTGGAATTATCCTACACGGTGCTAAACTTTTATATGCTTACGGAGAGGCTACTGTTCCAAAAGTAACTGTAGTATTACGTAAAGCTTACGGTGGAGCATATTGCGTTATGGCTTCTAAACATCTAAGAGGTGATATCAACTATGCATGGCCAACAGCAGAAATTGCAGTTATGGGACCATCAGGTGCAATAGAAGTTCTTTATGGCAAAGAAATGAAAGATGCAGCTAACCCTGTTGCTTTTGCTGCAGAAAAAGAGAAAGAGTATAGAGATGCATTTGCAAACCCATACAATGCTGCTAAATACGGTTACATAGATGATATTATTGAGCCAAGAAACACTCGTTTCCGTGTTATTCGTGCATTACAACAATTATCAACTAAGAAGTTAACAAATCCTGCTAAGAAGCATGATAATCTTCCTCTATAACAGATAAAAACAAACAAAATGAATAAATTTAATAAAATATTTTTGTTGTTAGGGGTTCTGATTTTTGCTTCAAATCTTAATGCACAAAATATGTCTGATATGCGTTTGAACGAGATTCTTGTAACAAACACAAGCGGATATATTGATGATTATGGCAACAGAAGCGGATGGATAGAACTTTTTAACACATCATACGGAACAGTAGACATAGGAGGTTGCTATATAACAGACGATCCTAATAATCTAAAAAAATACGTAATACCTAAAGCAGACGTACTTACCAAAGTTAAGCCACGTCAGCACATTCTTTTTTATGCCGATTCGCTTCCCGACAGAGGTACTTTTCATATTAACTTTAAGCTAAACAATGCAAAAAAAATAATTTTTGTAAGTAGCGATGGTAGAACAGTTATAGATGAAATAACACTTCCTAATAATCTACCTGCTGATTGTTCATTTGGTAGACTTAAAGATGGAGTTGGCTCTGCTGAGCCTGTGCATTTTATGAGAAAATCATATAATATTGCACAATTAGAAGCTAACCAAGGTGAGAATGGTGGTTGGGGAGTAATTTCAGTTGTTACACCAAGTACTAATAATGTTATAGATAGAGGTGGTTCTAGATCTGTTACATTTTTAGAAACAGACCCAACTGGTGCAATAATGGCAATTACAGCAATGTCTGTAGTATTCTTAGCTCTTATACTATTAACGTTTGTATTTAAATGGACTGGTAATCACTATATTAAGAGATCTGCAGATAATGCTAAAAAAGTTATAATAGACGAAGCTAAATCTGAGAATAAAGTGGTTCCTGCTCCAGGTGAAACATCTGCAGAGGTATATGCATCAATAGCTTTGGCTTTACATTTATTTATGGTAGATAACGAGGCCCACGATTTTGAGCACACTATTCTTACTATTAATAAAGTGTCTAAATCGTACTCTCCATGGAGTTCTAAGATTTACTCATTAAGAGAAACTCCTCAGCTAAAAAAATAATAATATTCCCTTTAAGAATTAAAAAAATATAAGAATACTAATGAAAGAATATAAATTAAAAATTAATGGTAATGATTATGCCGTAGCCATTAATAACGTAGAAGATTCAACTGCCGAGGTAGAGGTTAACGGTATGCCTTTTAAGGTTGAGTTTGAAAAGCCTATAAAAACTGCGCCTGTTCAAGTTTCGGCACCAGCAAGAAAACCTGCTTCTCCAAAAGCAACTCCTGTTAATGCCCCAGAGGTTAAGGTTGTTAAACCAGCTGCAGCTTCTGCTTCAGGAGGAACAACAGTTACATCTCCACTTCCAGGAGTTATCCTAGATGTAAACTGCAAAGAAGGAGACGTAGTTAAAAAAGGTCAAAAAGTAATGCTTTTAGAGGCTATGAAAATGGAAAATGTTATTGAGGCTGAGTGCGATGGTACAATAACAAGTGTTAAAGTTGGCAAGGGCGACTCTGTACTAGAAGGAGCAGTTCTTTTAATAATAGGATAAGCTTATGATACTATCAGCTAGCATAATAGATAACCTTAAACAATTCATGCAATATACCGGATTTGCAAATGCAACTTTTGGTCATATTATAATGATAATAATTGGATTGTGCTTCGTTTACCTTGCAATTAAGAAAGAATGGGAACCACTATTACTTATTCCTATTGGATTTGGTATAGTTATGGGTAATATTCCATTGTTTCCAGGATTGAGCGTTGGTGTATACGAAGAAGGTTCGGTTTTGAACATTCTGTATCAGGGTGTTCAAAAAGGATTCTATCCCCCTCTTATCTTTTTAGGTATTGGTGCAATGACAGACTTTTCTGCTCTAATCTCAAATCCAAAACTTATGTAAATTGGAGCAGCAGCTCAGTTAGGTATATTTGGTGCTTACGCTATTGCTTTATACTTAGGATTTACTCCAGCAGAAGCCGGTGCTATTGGTATTATTGGAGGTGCAGACGGCCCAACAGCTATCTTCCTTTCTAGTAGGTTAGCACCAGATTTAATGGGAGCAATTGCAGTATCTGCATATTCATATATGGCCTTGGTTCCAGTAATGCAACCACCTATTATGAAACTTCTAACAACTAATAAAGAGAGACTTATCAGAATGAAACCTCCTCGCGCTGTTTCTCAAACTGAAAAGAAACTTTTCCCTATAATTGGATTTTTGCTAACAGCATTTTTAGTACCATCAGGCCTACCTCTATTAGGTATGTTATTCTTTGGTAACTTACTAAAAGAAAGTGGTGTAACTCGTAGACTTGCAGAAACTGCAAGAGGTCCACTTATTGATGTTGTAACTATTCTAATTGGTGTTACAGTTGGTTGTTCTACCCAAGCAGATAAATTCTTACAAGTAAGTTCTATAAAGATTTTTGCATTAGGTGCTCTATCTTTTGCAATAGCTACTTTTGGTGGTGTAATCTTTGTTAAGATATTCAACTTGTTCTTAAAAGAAGGT
>CAXYUL010000103.1:0-6732 GCA_964292095.1 uncultured Bacteroidales bacterium
GTTATACCTCAATCATATAATATAGATGATTTCATGGGTATAAGCGATCCTATTGGCATGCCTGGCAAACAAATTTGCGCTAATTTTAAGTTATTTATCGGGAAGAAAAATTCCGCATTATACACAAATAATGTTATAAAAAGAGCTGGATTAAAACTTAGAGAACTTATTTTAGAACCACTCGCATCTGCAAAAGCTGTGTTAAGCGAGGATGACTTAGAGCTTGGTGTTGCCATGGTTGATATAGGAGGTGGTACTACAGACCTACTAATAGTACATGATAATATTATAAGACATACTGCAGTTATTCCTTTTGGAGGGAACTCTATAACAGAGGATATTAAAATGGGATGTGGAATTTCTGCAAAACAAGCTGAACTTTTAAAAATAGAGCACGGTTCTTGTTACAGCGCTTACGCCCCAGATGGAAAGTCTATCTTTATTCCTGGAATTGGTGGACGTGAAGGCAGAGAAATTTCATTTAAATTGCTAGCAAATATAATAGAAGCTAGAGTTGCCGAACTGCTAGAAGCTGTTGATTATGAAATTGAACGTTCGGGATATAAGAATTTGCTTAAAGGAGGAATTGTACTAACTGGAGGATCATCTTCTTTGGCAAATATTATTCAACTAACACACATAGTAACAGGTATGGATGCAAGAATAGCAATGCCTAATGACTCTATAGCACAAGATTCACTAGATGATGTATTTAAACCAGCTCTATCTACAGCAGTAGGACTAGTTATTATGGGATTTGAGAAGATGGAAAGCGATGGAGTTAACTATAACACAACCACAGCTATAGTTAAAGAAGAAGAGAAAGAAATTGTAGAGCAAGAAGATAATACACTCGACCAAAATAAAAAGAGCGAGAAGGTAAAAGAAGAAAAAGCTCCAAAAGAGAAAAAACAAGGTTTTAAATTAAAGAATTTCTTTAAATCGTTCGAAACAGAAACTATGTTTAAAGATAATGAGGCTTAAAAAGTAATAATATGGAAGATTTTACACTAATGGTCCCTGATGGATGGAACACAAGCCAATCTATCATAAAAGTAATAGGCGTTGGCGGAGGTGGCTGTAATGCTGTTACCGAGATGTACAGACAAGGTATTAAGGATGTTGAGTTTATGATTTGCAATACCGATATGCAATCTCTAAGAAGTTCTGATGTTCCAGAAAAATTAAGACTAGGAACAGATCTTACTAGGGGTTTGGGTGCAGGCTGCGATCCAGAGAAAGGTAGAAGGGCCGCAAGTGAATCTGTAGAAGATATTAAAAAAGCTCTTGAGGGAAATACCGAAATGGTATTTATAACTGCAGGAATGGGTGGAGGTACTGGAACAGGAGCAGCACCTGTTGTTGCACAAATAGCAAAAGAATTAGACTTACTTACAGTTGGAGTTGTAACTCTTCCTTTTAGAGATGAGGGAAAAGAATTTGTAAGACGTGCAATAAAGGGAATAAAAGAGTTGCAAAAGCATGTAGATAGCTTACTAATTATTGATAATCAAAAACTTTACCAAGTATTTGGAGAACTAACACTAAGCGAGGCATTTCCACGTGCCGACTCTGTACTAAATACTGCAGTTAGAAGTATTGCAGAGTTAATTACAAAGCCTGGTTACATTAACGTAGACTTTGCCGATGTTAAAATGGTTATGAAAAACAGTGGAATGGCAATAATGGGAGAAGGAGAGGCAGAGGGAGAAGACAGAGCAATAGAAGCTGTACGTAGGGCATTTGAATCTCCACTTTTAAATGATTGCGATTTATCTACTGCTAAAGGAGTTCTAGTTAACATAACCTCTAGTAAAGAAGATGGTAATTTAACTATGGCAGAGCTATCACAAATAATGGAATATGTAAATAGCTACACAGGCCAAGCTGATAGATTTAAGAGAGGTGTTGTATTTGATTCTTCTATGGGTAAAAAAATTAATGTTACCATTGTAGCCACAGGATTTAATGTACACAATCTGCCTCAAATAAGCGAAGATGAAGATGATAATTTGGTGGTGCTTGGATCGAGATATGGGCACGACCCAAATATTAATAAAAATGCCAAAGTAATATCTATAAACAATAACTTTGGACCAAATGAGGCTCAAGTCTCTAAACAAAAAGATGCAGATTTATTTTCGCAAAACGATAATGAAGCACAAAGTTTAGAAGATAGCGAGCAAATAGAAGTTGCTACTCCTATAAAAAAACCAAACACTCCATACTCAAACTCAACTTTATATAAAAGGAAAGAAGGGAAACCTGCTCTAATAATAGAGAGCGGAGATGATATTACTGTTTTAGAAGCAGAACCTGCTTTTATCAGAAGAAATAAAAAAGAAAACCCAGCTACAGCTAAAGTAGAAAATCCTATTGTTAATAGGATGAAGCTAGAAGAGGTTGAAGGACAACAAAGGCTAAGCACCGATAATAGTTATTTACATAGAACACAAGATTAAGATTAAGATTAAGTTTAAATTAAGCAAAAATGGAAAAAAATATAAGTACAAGAAGAACAAGAGTAAGATTTGCGCCAAGTCCAACAGGGCCACTACACATGGGAGGAGTTAGAACTGCCCTATATAATTACCTATTTGCAAAAAAAGCTGGTGGAGATTTTATTATTAGAATAGAAGACACAGATTCTCAAAGATTTGTTAAAGATGCAGAACAATACATAATAGATTCTCTCAAATGGTGTGGTATATATCCCGACGAAGGAGTAGATCAAAATGGAAATATTGTTGAAATAGCATCTGAAAGACATCCTCATGCCCCATACAGACAATCTCAACGCAAAGCCATATACAGAAAATACGCAGAACAACTAGTTGCAAACGGTAATGCCTATTATGCATTTGACTCATCAGAAGAACTAGAAGCAAGGCGTAAAGAAGCAGAAGCAAATAAAGGAACCTTTACATACAATTACATTAGCCGTCTAGAGTTAAAAAACTCTCTAACTCTAAGCAAAGAAGAAAGCCAAAACCTAATAAATACAACTAATAATTGGACAATACGATTTAAGAATCCAGTAGACAGCATTGTTAAAATGGACGACCTTATAAGGGGTCATATAGAAGTAAATACAAATACCCTAGACGATAAGGTATTATGGAAGGCTATTGATGAACTGCCAACCTACCACCTTGCAAATATTGTAGACGACCATCTAATGGAAATAACGGAGGTAATTAGAGGAGAAGAATGGTTACCATCCCTTCCTCTACACTATCTTTTATACCAAGCCTTTGGTTGGCAAGACTCACAACCAAATTTTGCCCACCTATCTCTACTTTTAAAACCAGACGGTAAAGGAAAACTTAGTAAAAGGGATGGAGATAGGCTAGGATTTCCTGTATTTCCACTTAAATGGGTAAACGAACAAGGCGAAGTTTCTAGAGCTTATAGAGAAGATGGCTACTACCCACAAGCATTTGTAAATATGCTAGCCTTATTAGGATGGAACCCTGGAACAGAACAAGAGATATTTAGCATAGAAGAACTTACACAAGCCTTTTCGCTAGATAGAGTAATAAAATCTGGAGCTAAGTTTAATCCCGACAAGGCAAAATGGTTTAATAAAGAATACTTATTAGCCAGATCAAACGCGCTATTAGTAGAGGACTTTGAACCAATTCTAAAAGAAAAAGGTATTAATATTCCCGACAAAAATTATCTAGAATTAGTATGTGCACTAATTAAAGAAAGAGCACATTTTGTAAACGAGTTTTGGGATATTTGCAGTTATTTCTTTGTAGCACCAACCAGTTATGCAAGTGCCGACGTTCAAAAATTCTACACCCAAGATACAGCTGTCATAATGGAATCTGTACTCGCACACATAGAACAAATGGACATTAGCGATTATAATTCTATAAGCAAAGCAATGCCTAATTCTAGTATTAAAGAATTAGAAGAGGCCAAAGCAACAGCTATGCACCATATAGAAGAGGAATTAAGCTCGTATATAAAAGAAAACGAGTGGAAAATGGGAACAGTAATGAATACGCTTAGACTTATGTTTGTAGGGGCCTCTAAAGGCCTAGGGATAGCAGATATTATTTTCTTTATAGGCAAAGACGAGGCAATAAACAGAATAAAAAGATTTGCCAAGTAAAAAGATAGATTTATAAAAAAGATTTATAAAAAATAGGATAGCTAAAGTTTAATTTTTGCTATCCTATTTTTATATTAGATTTTGCTTATGCCAATTATGGGTTCATCAAATCTGTATTTCTATAATTTAATATCTCATAAATAGACTCAATTGCCACAGCAGCAGGCCCATTTGGCTCTAACATTTTAGCTTTATTAAAGGCATTAATAGCCTCTCCCCATAACTGTTGTCGTCTATAAATTCCACCTAGAAGATACCAAGCATAAGCATTATTAGGTTCTAATTCTAGTAACAAATTTAACTGAGTATAAGCATCATCTACCTTAGACTCTCGCAAAAGTGCCTCAATCTCTAAAACAGTTAAAATTTGCGATATAGTTTTATTCTTCTCCATTTATATTATATTTAACGATATGTATTATGACGCAAGATACAAAAAAAGCTCATTCAAAAAAATCTTTTTGAGCTTTTAATTAAACCATTCCAGAAAAGCCCATAAAAGCCATAGCTAAAATTCCTGCTGTAATTAAAGCAATGGGAACTCCTCTAAAAGCTTTTGGAACATTAGCCAACTCTAACTGCTCTCTTAATCCTGCAAAAAGAGTCATTGCTAATCCAAAACCAACTGCGCTTGCAGTAGCATAAACTACAGAAGCACCTAGGCTTAGCATATGAGCCTCTCCACCAAATGAGAACTCTTTAGATACTACTAATATAGCAACTCCTAATACAGCACAATTTGTTGTAATTAATGGCAAGAAAATACCTAATGCCTGGTATAAAGCAGGACTAATCTTCTTTAAAATAATTTCTACCATTTGAACCAAAGAAGCAATTACCAAAATAAAGGTTATAGTTTGCATAAACTCTATGCCCAGCGGAACTAACAAATAATACTGAACCAAATATGTTACTAATGTAGCAACAGCCATAACAAAACATACTGCACCAGACATTCCAATAGCAGTAGAAACCTTATTAGATACTCCTAAAAAAGGGCAAACTCCTAAGAACTGTGCTAACAAAATATTGTTAACAAATACAGCAGATATAATAATTAAAATATATTCCATACTACTTTACTTTAATTTTATTAAACAATACCATTAGATAGCCCAAAGCTATAAATGCCCCTGGAGCAAGTACAAATGCTAAAATGCCATCTGCATCTACCAATTTATTACCAAACACAGAAAGACTGCCAAGCAACTCCCTAACAAAGCCTATAACTGTAAGACTCAAAGTAAAACCTAAACCTATTCCTAGTCCATCGCAAGCAGAATCTATAACAGAATTTTTTGCAGCATAAGCCTCTGCCCTACCCAAAACAATACAATTTACAACAATTAGTGGAATAAACAAGCCTAAAGTTTCATATAAAGAAGGTGTAAATGCCTGCATTACAAACTGCAAAACGGTAACTAATGAAGCAATAACAACAATATAACTAGGTATTTTTACCTTAGATGGGATATATGGTGCAATTGCAGAAATAGACATATTAGAAAGCACTAGCACAAACATTGTAGCCAATCCCATTCCCATTCCATTTATTGCAGAAGTTGTGGTTCCAAGTGTAGGACACATTCCAAGAACCAACACAAAAGTAGGATTATCTTTAATAAATCCTTTAGTAATTAATCCTAATTTACTCATTATTAAGTCCTCCCATATTAGTATTTTCATTTTGCTCAGCATTTTGCTCTCTTGCCTTTAAAAACGCATTATACGCATTTTCAACAGCATCAACAAAGGCTCTAGATGTAATAGTAGATGCCGTAATTGCATCTAAATCTCCACCATCTTTTTTTACAGAAAACTTAAAGTTTGGATCTCCTGGGTTTTTACCCTCAAACTGAGTTACAAAACCTTGTGCCTTATCAGCAATTTTAGCCCCCAAACCTGGAGTTTCAGAATGTGAAATAACAGCCGTATTAACAATTTCTCCAACTAAATTAAAGCCAACCATTAGTACTATTCTTCCACTAAAACCTTTTGTAGTAAATGCCTCCACCGCATAACCAACAACTTTTCCCTCTTTTTTTGCTGGATAGATTGTAGAACTCTTTCCATCTACCTCAACAACAAACTTCTCCGCCGAAGGATCATTATCAAAGGCAGGTACCACACCACCAATTGCATTATTAATCTTTGCAATTTGAGCTGCTTCTATTGGTTGTTTAGTTAAACTATAAACTCCCCCCAAAACCGCAGATGCCACCAAGCAAACAACAGATAGGGTTATAACCATATTTTTAAATGTAGATTCTACAGCCATTATTTTGCCTCCTTACCAAATCTTTTAGGTTTAACATACATGTTAATTAAAGGTACGGTTGCATTCATAATTAGAATTGCAAAAGAAATACCTTCTGGGTAAGCTCCAAATGTTCTTATAAGAACAGTTAGAATACCTATTCCAACTCCAAAAATTATCATCCCCTTCTCACTCATAGGAGAAGTAACATAATCTGTAGCCATAAAAATAGAACCTAGTAACATACCTCCTGTTAGTATATTAAATATAGGGTCTGTATATTCACTAGGATTACATAACCATAAAATTCCAGAAAAAACAATTACAGAACCTATAATAGATAATGTAATAT
>CAXYUL010000104.1:0-6684 GCA_964292095.1 uncultured Bacteroidales bacterium
AGCCATCCTCTAAATGTTTTATTATATAAAATTATTAGAATTTCTGATTAAGAAGTTCTACAATTTTAATAGCAGCATATGCTACAGGTGTACCAGGGCCAAAGATAGCCGCAGCTCCTGCTTTATAAAGAGCATCATAGTCTTGTGCTGGAATAACTCCACCGGCAATAACTATAATATCTTCTCTACCTAGTTTCTTAAGTTCGTCTACAATCTGAGGAACAAGAGTTTTGTGTCCAGCAGCTAAAGAAGAAACTCCTACTACGTGAACATCATTCTCTACTGCTTGTTTAGCAGCCTCTGCAGGAGTTTGGAATAGAGGACCCATGTCTACGTCAAAGCCGCAGTCTGCATAACCAGTAGCAACAACCTTAGCTCCACGGTCGTGTCCGTCTTGTCCAAGCTTAGCAATCATAATACGTGGTTGACGGCCTTCTTTCTTAGCAAATTCAGCAACCATCTCTTTAGCCTTTTCAAACTCTGAATCGGCCTTAACCTCTGATGAGTAAACTCCAGTATTCATTCTAATTACAGCTTTATAACGTCCTACAACCTCCTCGCAAGCATCTGAAATTTCACCTAGTGATGCACGAGCCTTAGCAGCTTCAACTGCTAACTCTAATAAATTACCAGATTTATTCCTAACAGCCTGGGTTATAGCAGCAAGACATTCTTTAACTTTTGAATTATCTCTATTAGCTCTAAGTTCTTTTAAGCGAGCAATTTGTTGCTCTCTTACCTTAGCGTTATCAACATCAAGAATCTCAATTGGATCTTCTTTCTCTAAGCGATATTTGTTAATACCAACAATTGTATCGTTACCAGAGTCTATTCTAGCTTGTTTACGAGCAGCAGCTTCCTCTATACGTAGTTTTGGAATACCAGTTTCTATAGCCTTAGCCATACCACCAAGTTTTTCTACTTCCTCTATATGAGCCCAAGCCTTATCTGCTAATTCCTTAGTTAAGCTCTCTATATAATAAGAACCTGCCCATGGATCTATAGAACGACAAACATTAGTCTCTTCTTGAATATAAATTTGAGTATTTCTAGCAATACGAGCAGAGAAATCTGTAGGTAGAGCAATAGCCTCGTCTAAAGCATTAGTATGAAGCGATTGTGTATGACCTAAAGCCGCTCCCATAGCCTCAACGCAAGTTCTAGCCACATTGTTAAATGGATCTTGCTCAGTTAAAGACCAACCAGAAGTTTGACAGTGTGTTCTAAGTGATAAAGACTTAGGATTTTTAGGATTGAATTGGTTAACTAACTTAGCCCAAATCATTCTAGCTGCTCGCATTTTGGCAATTTCCATAAAGTGGTTCATACCAATAGCCCAGAAGAAAGAAAGACGTGGAGCAAAAGCATCTACAGAAATACCAGCTCTAACACCTGTTCTAAGATACTCTAAACCGTCTGCTAAAGTATAAGCCATTTCTATATCATTAGTTGCACCAGCCTCTTGCATGTGGTAACCAGAAATAGAAATAGAGTTAAACTTAGGCATATTCACAGAAGTATAAGCGAATATATCTCCAATAATTCTCATAGAAAATTCTGGTGGATAGATATATGTATTTCTAACCATAAACTCCTTTAGAATATCATTTTGAATAGTACCTGCCATTTCCTCTAATTTAGCCCCTTGCTCTAAACCAGCAACAATATAGAAAGCTAAAATAGGAAGCACAGCTCCATTCATTGTCATAGAAACCGACATTTTATTTAAAGGAATTTGATCAAATAAAATCTTCATATCCTCTACAGAACAGATACTTACACCTGCTTTTCCAACGTCTCCAACAACACGTGGATGATCTGCATCATAACCACGGTGTGTAGCTAAGTCAAAAGCAACTGACAAGCCCTTTTGTCCAGCAGCTAAGTTTCTTCTATAAAAAGCATTTGATTCCTCTGCTGTAGAGAAACCTGCATATTGTCTAACTGTCCAAGGTTTTTGCACATACATTGTACTATATGGACCTCTTAGGAACGGTGCAACGCCAGCAGCATAATTTAAATGCTCCATTCCCTCCAAATCGGACTCACTGTAATTTGTTTTTACAACAATCCTCTCTGGTGTAAGCCATTCACTGTTTTTTCCCGCTTCACAGGCCTGGCCACCATTATATTTTAATTCTGAAAATTTAGGACGCATATCTTTAATTTGTCTTTTAAAATTATTATTGCTTTTTCTATTATATTCCCGATACATTCTCTTTCTTGTGCCTGAGTTTCTCTATGCACCAAGAAACTAACTTGTCGGGAAGCTAAATTATTTTATTCCTAATTTAGCTTGATAGCCTTTTAATGTTTCTAGCACATTGCTCTTAACACTAATAAAGTTCTCAATACCTTTAGATACCAACTCATCTTTGCAAGCTGGCTCGCCTGCAACTACCACAATTGATTTCTCTGCTACAAGAGAAGCAATTTGAGGTACAGCTTCTGCATACTCGTCATCAGATGAGCAAGCAACAATAATATCTGCCTTAGCTTCTAAAGCAGCACTAACTCCCTCTTCTACAGAAGAGAAACGGTTATTATCTACAACTTTAAATCCTGCTACTGCAAAGAAATTACAAGCAAATTGAGCTCTTGCCCTGCACATTGCTAAATTACCATAAGTAAGCATAAATGCCCCTGGTTGTTTACCACTATTATCTGTTGCAAAACGCATAGCCTCAAATGCTTGAGCTCCTCTATATTTAGCTAGAGGCTCTGCAATTGCTGCTGCACTCTTTTGAACAGATTTTCTAGTAACTACATCTAATGTAATATCTTTATCTGCTTTTTCTGTAAAGTTAGGATATTGATTTGTACCTAGTATAGTTTCTCTACGAGTTTCTATGTTTTTATCTCTTTTTGCAGATGTCTCTTTAATAGCTGTTTGAATAAAGCCAGCTTTAAAGGCTGCAATATAACCGCCCATTTCCTCTACTTTAGTAAATAAAGTCCAAGCAGAATTAGAAATAGATTGGGTTAATTCTTCTATAAAATATGAACCAGCAGATGGATCTACAACCTTATCAAAATGAGCCTCTTCTTTTAGAACAGATTGTACATTACGTGCAATTCTATTGCTAAATTCGCCAGGTTCACGGAAAGCATAATCGAAAGGAAGAACCTCTAAAGAGTCTACACCTGCAATAGCAGCACTCATAGCCTCTGTTGTTCCTCTTAACATATTTACGTATGGATCGTAAACTGTTTGATTCCATTGACTAGTAACAGCATGAATTTTCATTTTTTGGCAACAATCTCTTTCTGAGCCATATTGTTTAACTATATTAGCCCATAACATTCTTGCTGCACGGAACTTAGCTATTTCCATAAAGTAATTAGCACCTACAGAGAAAGTGAATTTAATTCTTCTTGCAGCATCATCTGTAGAAAGTCCCAATTCTTTTAGCTTGTTAATATACTCGCTTCCCATAGCTAGACCAAAAGCTAATTCTTGAGTAATACTAGAGCCAGCATCGTTAAAAGCAAGAGCTTCTACTCCAATTACTCTTATTCGTTTGTAGTCTTTAGCAGCCTCTATTACATCTTTTAGTTGATCCATGCTTTTATCTGAGCAAAAAGCACCTGTAGCATTTAATGCACGTAGTGGATCAAAATCAAAGGATGCTTTAAGATCTTCTGCCGCAACACCTTGAGCCTTGGCAACTGAAATAAAGCTACTTACTATCTCTTTTGTTGCACAGCAGCAACCTGTAAAATTAACTTCTGTTTTTGATAAGTCTATGCCATTTAAAAGCACTTTCATATCTGCCTCAGAAATAGCCTTTTTGCCATCAATGCAAAAACCTACAGAATTTACTCCTTTTTTTAAACCGTCTATAGCTTGTGCATTAGCTTGCGAATAAGTGCCAGTGCAAGCGCAATAGTCTTGACGTACTAACCAGTTATTATCATCTTTTGTGCCCCTAACAAAAGGAAAACATCCAGGAGCAATACCTAAATGTTTAATTTCTTTAAGGTTTTCGGCACGGTAATAAGGGCGAACGGAAAATCCTTCTTGGGTTTTCCAAACGAGTTTTTTCTCGTAATCGGCACCTTTCAAATCTTTGATTATCACCTCTTCCCATTGTTGAGTAGAAACAGGTGGAAACTCAGCAAATAATTTTTCTGCCATATCGCTTGTTTTTTATAAATAGATTTAGTGTGTGTTTCTATAAAAATATCTTGCAAATTTAAGTATTTTAACTTAAACAAACTAATTTAAATACTATACTAATGTAATATTTATACACTAATAAATACACAAAGCATATTTATTAATTCTTTATTTATAAGCAAGATAAAGAAACTATTATCAAAAATGCATATAGGAATTAACCAAAGTGTGAGCCTTAACTCAAAGCATATTTTGCCTAGGTTTTAGGGTTCTTATTGTTGAAAAAATAATTAGAGCAGCAAAATCAAATGATTTTGCTGCTCTAATTATTAAGAATATATGTATCGGGAAGAAAAACTTAAAACAAATTAGAATTGTTCTAATAAGTTATCATCTACTAAGTTAGGTAATGTAACTTTTAGATTAGCTGTTCTTTCCATTTCTCTTTTTATAGCAAACATTGCTCCTTGGTTTCTTGCCCAAGACCTACGTGCTATTCCATTATTAACATCCCACAAAAGCATATTTTTAATCCTTCTATCTGCATCGTCTGAACCATCTATCACCATACCAAAACCACCATTAATAACTTCACCCCAACCAACACCACCACCGTTATGGATAGAAACCCAAGTAGCACCTCTAAAAGAATCTCCAATAACATTTTGAATTGCCATATCTGCTGTGTAAGAAGACCCATCGTAAATGTTAGAAGTTTCTCTGTATGGAGAGTCTGTTCCAGATACGTCATGATGATCTCTACCCAAAACAATAGGCGCACTCACTTTACCTTCTCTAATTGCTTTGTTCATAGCTAAAGCAATTTTAATACGCCCTTCTGAATCAGCGTATAAGATACGTGCCTGAGAACCTACTACTAATTTATTTTTGCCTGCTTCTTTAATCCAATGGATATTATCTGCTAGCTGTGGTTTAATCTCGCTTGGAGCATCTTTAAGTATTTCCTCTAATACATCTGCCGCTAATTTATCTGTAAAAGCTAAATCTTCTGGCTTAGAAGAAGTACAAACCCATCTATATGGTCCAAAGCCATAATCAAAGAAAAGAGGCCCCATAATATCTTGCACATATGATGGGTATCTAAACTTCCTAACTTTCTCTGTATCAATATTATCTGGGCCCATGCCATCGTTATATACATCGGCACCAGCCCTAGAAGCCTCTAATAGAAAAGCATTCCCATAATCAAAGAAATACATACCCCCCTCAACCAATTTATTTATTGCTGCAACTTGTCTACGTAACGATTCTTGTACTGCCTCCTTAAATTTATCTGGTTCAGATGCCATCATCTCTTTACTTTCCTCAAAAGAATAAGCTACAGGATAATATCCACCTGCCCATGGATTATGCAAAGATGTTTGATCAGAACCTAAATCTACATGTATACCATCTTTTGCAAATCTTTCCCACAAATCAACTATATTACCATGATAAGCTAAAGAAACAGCCTCTTTATTTGCTTTTGCTTTATTAATCCTCTCTATCAAGCCATCTAAACTCTCATAAACCTCATCTACCCATCCTTGAGAATGCCTTGTATGAATAGCCTTCTCATTCACCTCGGCCACAACTCCAATTACGCCTGCAATTACAGCAGCCTTAGGTTGAGCACCACTCATTCCTCCAAGTCCAGAACTTACAAATAACTTCCCTTTCAACTCGTCTGCGCTTATATTTGCAAAATTAGCAATATCAAATGGCTGATTTTTGCTCTTTAGAATTTGCATCCTTGCTCCATTTAATACTGTAATAGTTGTTCCATGTACAATTCCCTGAGGTCCAATATACATAAAAGAACCTGCTGTCATCTGACCATATTGAGAAACTCCCATTGCATTAAACTTTTCCCAATCATCTGGTTTAGAATAATTAGGTATAACCATTCCATTAGTTACAACTACCCTTGGCGCATCTTTATGAGATGGAAATAAACCCATTGGATGCCCAGAATATAAAACTAAAGTCTGTTCATCTGTCATTTGAGAAAGGTATTGCATTGTTATCCTATATTGAGCCCAATTTTGGAAAACTGCGCCATTTCCCCCATAGGTTATTAGCTCGTGTGGATGTTGAGCAACTGCATTATCTAAGTTATTGCTCATCATTAACATAATGGCAGCAGCTTGTTTACTTTTATGAGGAAAATCTTCTATCGTACGTGCATAAATTTTATAACTAGGCCTGTATCTATACATATAAATACGACCATAATCCTTTAATTCTTGCGCAAATTCCTTAGCCAAAACAGCATGCTGATGCTTTGGAAAATATCTCAATGCATTTTTTAATGCTAATTTTTTTTGCTCGAGGCTTAAAATATCCTTTCTTTTAGGAGCATGATTTACAGTGCTATCATAAGGTGTAAGCGCAGGAATCTCTGAGGGAATTCCCTCGCATACAATAGTTTTAAAATTATCCATTTAAATTTATTATTTAATGCTTAGAAAAAGTTTTGTAATCCCGCAAAATTAAGACAAATTATGCTAAGAAGCAAGATTATACAAATACAAAAACAAAAAACCTGGGTAAAAGGACTCGCG
>CAXYUL010000105.1:0-6669 GCA_964292095.1 uncultured Bacteroidales bacterium
AATTAATGTTTATGTGGTATAAAAAATATGTATCTATATATGCTAAACCTTTTGAGCAATTACCAGAAGGCAAATTAGTACAAATTAAAGAGAAAATGGATAAACTACAGAGTAATAATCCAATAGCCTCTGTAGTAATAATTGCATATAACGAATCTAAGCATTTAGCAGCCTGCCTATGGTCATTAAGTGAAACAAAATGCAAATACCCAATTGAAATAATAGGCGTTGATAATAATTCTACAGACCAAACTGCCCAAATATTTAAGGAATGTGGAGTAAAATATGTGCTAGAACCTAAGCAAGGGCATGGTAACGCACGTAATGCAGGCCTAGACTTAGCAAAAGGAGATTACTACATTTGTATAGATTCAGATACTCTATATCCCCCATTCTATATAGAAACAATAATTGAGGCCATGAAAATGCCCAATGTTGTAGCTGCTGTGGCTAGATATGGTTTTATTAAAGATAAAGGAAATAGTGCCATTAGTTTATTTTTATATGAGTTTTTTAGAGATTTAAGCCTTAGATATAAAGCTATAAATAGACCAGAACTTGCGGTAAGAGGACTTGTTTTTGCCGTTAAAACAGAACTAGCAAAACAAGTTGGTGGCTTTAGGGTAGATCTAAAACGTGGCGAAGATGGCTCAATGGCTCTGGCTGTAAAGCCATACGGTACAATTAAATTCATTCATAAGAAAAAATCTAATGCAATTACAGGACTACGTATTATCTCGGCAGATGGGAGTTTATTTAGTGCATTTATAATTAGGGCAAAGAAAGTACTTAAAGAATTTTTCTTCTACCTAAGAAAAGAAAAAGCAGATGACTATAAAGACCAAGAAAGTAATTTAAGGTAGATGCTAAATCCTGCACCATGTTTTAGTTTCAAAATTGTAACGTTTTATAACTTTTGCAGGGTTACCAACAGCTAAACTATAAGGTGGAATATCTTTAGTTACTACACTTCCTGCCCCAATTAAACTATGCGTACCAATAGTAACTCCTTGGTTTATAACCGTATTGCCTCCTATCCATACATCGTCTGCAATAGTAACAGCCACTGCCGACACTCCTTGATCATCTATAGGAATTTGAGTATCTAAGTTATAATTATGTATAATTCCAGCAACTTGACAGCCGTTTCCAACTACAACCTTTTTTCCAATAGTTACTGGGCCTATTATTGTACATCTAGAGCATACTTTACTATAATCGCCAATATTAATATCTCCCATTCCATTGTTAATAATCGAATACTCTTCTATTATTGTTCTGTAGCCAACAACAAGTTTTTTAGATGGAATAAGATCTAACCTTACATTCATCCTTATTATAGAACCCTTTCCTCTCTTTATAATAAATGGTATAACAAATAGCCTCACCCATAATCTAGGACGAGAAGAATATGGATGGTTTATAAGATATAATAATATCTTTTTTAGTTGTGGTTTATTATCTAGCATTTTTGTTGTTTTATAAGTTTGCGTCTTCTATTACTTTATAAATTTGGTTTACAGAATTTTCCCACGAGTGTCCTTTAGCCATTTTTATTCTTTCTGCTATTTTTTCTTTACTATTATCTAATAGTGCCTTATCTATAGCAATAGCATATTCATCTGCGTTTAAACACAAGCTTACACAGCTCTCAAACATAAGCATTGTTGCTGTTTTTGTAGCTACACTTGGTTTTCCCATAGATAAGTATTCGTCTATTTTTCTAGGGTAGTTACCTATTGTTATTTCATTTACTAACTGAGGATTTATACAAACATCAACGGCAGCAATATACATTGGAACATCTTGTGGGCTTATGCTTCCTAAAAAGTGAACGTTTTTGCATTTATGTAAACTATGATTTGCAAAAAAATCATCTTGACTACCAATTAAGATAAATGAATAATCTTTACGCATAGCTGCTAATTGCTCAATTAGCCCAGCATCTATCCTAAGCTCTGTTAACCAACCTACATAAGCTATTAAAGGTCTCTTAATAGATTCTAAGGATTTTGGAATGGTATAAGATTTTGTAGCTATATAATTGCTTAAGTCTACTCCTTGACCCACATTATAACTTTTTGGATTATATTGTTTTACCGCATCTGCTAAGTATTGCGAATTTGCAATAACACAATCAGATTTTGCACATAAAAGTGGCTCTAAACGTGGAGCATGCCTTTGCCAATAGTCGGTTACCATATTGTCTCTTCTGTAATAAAGAGAAAAGGATGAACCCAAAAGCTCCTTTGTGTAGAAACTTTTGTATATATCGTTATCAATAAAAAGTATGTGCTCATTAAAACCCAAGTGTTTTATTACCTTTTTAATATAGCTGCAGCAGAGCAGACTATTAAATTTATTCACAAAATTAAAGATAAAATTGTCGGGAAGCTTATTAATTGGCAAAAGAGGGAATGGTATATCTAGTACCCACAGATTCTCATTTATCCTCCTTAGAGCCTTCTCTTTGCGCAGAACAACATTTTTTCTTCTAATATTTTCTGGTGTTTTATTGGCCCTAATTAACGTGCTAAGATCTATTGCTATATTAACGTATAGAACCCTATTAAATTTAGAAACTTCTGTGGCTATGTCTTTTGCATTAGAGCCAATAGTTATATCCCATGGCTGAAGACCTGTAAAAATGAAGTTTTTGCCCTTTAACATTTTTTTCTTACAAAGATAGTTTTTTTTAAGATATTTATGATATGTATATTTTTTTGCAGTTTAAATAAAAAAAGGCGAAATTCGCCTATTATTTAACACTATCTTAAATTGGAGTAGAAATAATAATTTATATGAAAACAATATTTTGGATAACATTGCTTTTGGCTTTTTATACATATTTTGGATATGGATTATTACTGTATATTTTAGTAAAGATTAAAGAATTTATCTACCCCAAAAGGCAAATTAGTACAATAGAACCATTAGAGAACTATCCTAGTGTGTGTCTTTTTATTGCTGCATATAACGAACAAGATATTGTAGATGCTAAGATGCAAAATTGCAATAGCCTAAACTATCCTAAAGATAAGCTTAATATCTTATGGATTACAGATGGTTCTAATGATAATACAAATAATCTACTAGAAAAATATAAGAACGTTAAAGTTTATTATCAGGCAAAAAGGATGGGAAAAGCTGCTGCATTTAATAGGGGGATAGAGTTTGTTAGTGATGATATTGTTATTTTTACAGATGCTAATACAATGCTTTGCACAAACGCTATAAGAGAGATTGTTTTAGCTTTTAAAGATAAAATGGTTGCTTGCGTTGCTGGTGAAAAAAGGGTGCAGAGTGATAAAATTGCAGGAGCAGTTGCTGGTGAAGGGTTATATTGGAAATATGAATCTAAACTAAAAGAGCTAGATTCTAGGCTCTATAGCACAGTTGGTGCTGCGGGAGAACTATTTGCTATTAGAAAACAACACTTTGTTCCACTTAGCCACGATACCCTGTTAGATGATTTTATTCTATCGCTGAGTATAGCAATGAAAGGCTATAAAATAGCATATTGCAAACAGGCCTATGCCCTAGAAAGTCCATCTGCAAATATGAAAGAAGAAAACAAAAGAAAGGTAAGAATAGCTGCTGGCGGACTTCAATCTATATATAGACTAAGGCCTTTACTTAACATATTCAAATACAAGACACTAAGTTTTCAATATATCTCTCACAGAGTTTTAAGATGGACTATTACTCCAATTGCCCTAATATTATTATTCATAAGTAATACAGCTATTGTTGTTAATAAACCAGATATTTTTTATTTAATTTTTTTATTTTTGCAAACTGTATTTTATTTATGTGCATTAGTGGGTTATTACCTTGCAAGCAAAAATATAAAAAATAAAATTTTGTATGTGCCCTTCTATTTTACAATAATGAATATTAATGTTTTACGCGGCTTTTCTTACCTTAGAAAGAATAAAGGAAAAGGTACATGGGAACGAGCAAAACGAAGTTAAATTAACGCAAATGGATAGAATAAATACCTCCGATTATAAAATACTAATTGTAGATGACGTAGAAGCAAATGTTCTATTAGTTAACGCAATTCTAAAATCTAGCTCATACCAAACAATTGCGGCTTTTAATGGAGAAAATGCCATTGAAATAGCAAATAAAGAGCTTCCCGACATAATTTTACTAGATATAATGATGCACGGTCTTAACGGCTACCAAGTAGCAGAAGCTCTAAGATCTAATCCATTAACCCAGGATATACCTATAATATTTCTTTCTGCACTTAACGATGTAGATGATATAGTAAAAGGCTTTAGAAGTGGAGCCAACGATTATATTGATAAGCCATTTAAACCTAATATTCTAAAAAGCAGGGTATACAACCAGGTAAGAATACTTCACCAGAAAAAACTAATTATAGAAAACAAAAAACGCTTAGAAGCAACTATTAAGGAAAGAGATCATATATACTCTATTTTGGCACATGACCTACGTTCCCCAATGGCATCTATAAAAATGATTCTTAATGCTTTAACTCTTGATGAAAAAAAGAAGTTAATGAGCGAAGATACCTTTTATATGCTCCAACTAGCCAATGAAGTTACAGAAGAAACTTTTATGTTATTAGACAATTTGCTAAAGTGGATAAAAACTCAACATAAAGGCTTAACAATAGTTCCAAGAGATATAAATCTAATATCTGATATAGAAGGCGTTATACAAGTTTTAAGCCCTATTGTAGCCCTCAAAAATATAAGTATCACACTAGATGCACCAAAATCATTAGCTGTATATGCAGATACTGATATGATACAAACAGTACTCAGAAATTTAATAAGTAATGCTGCAAAATTCTCTAATAGTGGCGATAATATAAATATTAAAATAACAACTAATGATAAGTTTGCTATTGTTAGCGTTATAGATCATGGCATAGGAATTAAAGATGAAGACCAAGAGAAAATACTAGACGACTCTAATAGCACAGCGCCTGCTACAGGAACAAATAACGAGGTTGGAATGGGGCTTGGACTAAAGCTATGTAGAGATATTAGCAAAAAGAACGGTGGCGAACTTTGGTTTAGCTCACAACTTGGAGAGGGTTCAACTTTTAACTTCTCAATTCCTAGACACTCTAACTAAGATAAATTATCATTAATTATTACAATTATTTTATTGTACTCTTGTTTAAGATTATCAATCATATAGCTTGGAATATCAGTATTGCCTGCTTTAGATAAATTCATAATTGGAATAGTAGCATTATAAATGCCTTCTAAGCCAATATTAGCTGCAACTCCCTTTAATGTATGTGATTGTAAATAAGCCTCTTCTGCATTCTTCTTTTCAACAGCTTCTAAAAGAAGTGAGTAACTCTTATCGCTAGGAAACATAATTAAAAGCGTCTCATACAGCTCTTCGCTATCTACGCATCTACTGATAGCATCTTTTAGTAATACTCCTGCTTTTTCTAAATCTCTTTTTAGTTTGTCGGTCATTGTTCTTTAGTTTTTATAATAGTTTAATTTCTCAAATATTTTTACTTTTTGTGGTATAAATATTTGATCAAAAAATCATTTAGTTCCTTAATATCAACTGGTTTACTCAGATGTTCGTTCATTCCACTATCTAAGGATTTTCTAACATCATCAGAAAAGGCATTTGCAGAAAGAGCAAAAATAGGAATATCTTTTGCATCTGGTCTCTCTAAGTCTCTAATAATTTTGGTGGCACTTAAGCCATCTAAAATTGGCATTCTCACATCCATTAATATAGCCTTAAACTCGCCTAAACTAGAAGAAGTAAATTTTTCTATTGCATCTTGCCCATTCTCTGCACACTCAACAAGAAGATTATTATATTGCAACAAGGCCTTCATCATCTCTCTATTTAATTTATTATCCTCTACCAGCAATATCTTCTCTTTATTAAAAAGTTTATCAAAGTCTTCTCTTTGCATTTTATCATCCGTGATTGGAGTAAAGCTTATAGATGAAAGAAGCTGAAAAATATCCTCTTTAAACATTGGTTTACTAATAAAATAATCTACTCCTACATTTCTAGCTTGTTTCTCTATGCTAGACCAATCATAAGCAGACATTACAATAATAGTTATATCTCTCCCAACAATTTCTCTAATTTGTTTAGTAGTTTCAATACCATCAAATTCGGGCATTTTCCAATCAACAAAAATAACATCATAATACTTTTTATTAATGAACATTTTATTAATATTAAATATTGCTTCTCTTCCCGACAATGAGTAATCTGTCTTAATGTTAATTCCTTCTAATATAGATTTTGTATGCTCACAAGTAGTTAAATCATCATCAATAACTAGTGCATTCATGCCGGTAAAGCTGTATTTAATAGTGTTTTTAACAGAAGCCGTAGTGTCTACCCTTTTTAAAGGAATCTCTACTTTAAATGTTGCCCCCTTACCCAATTCACTATCAACATCTATAATTCCATTCATTAACTTTACCATATTATAACTTATACTTAAGCCAAGCCCCGTTCCAGACATCCCCTGCTTATTGTTATTCTCTTGTTCAAAAGGTAGAAACATCCTTTTCATAAAATTTTCACTCATACCCACCCCATTATCTACTACCTTAAAGCAAATAATATCCTCTTTGCTAGTTTTCTTTAGTAGGTTAACATCTAAACCAACTCTACCTGTGTCGGTAAGCGTAA
>CAXYUL010000106.1:0-6648 GCA_964292095.1 uncultured Bacteroidales bacterium
TTACAAATATGATAACTCCAACCTCTGCTGTATTAATAGGAGCCTTAGGCATAGCTAGAATACCATACGAGATATGGATTAAGTGGTTTTGGAAAATACTATTATTTTTTATTTTGCTTGGCTTATTGCTATTAATGCCAACAGTTTATATGCAACTAAATGGCTTTTAGTAGAGGATTAAAACTAAACTCTAAACAAGCCTCCTAAAATCTTCACCGCTAGGATTTTGAAAGACCCTTAGATCAAATTCTTTAACAACAGCAAGCAGGTGGTCAAAAACATCTGCTTGTATGCTTTCGTATGGTTTCCACTCTTTAATTGCAGAGAAAAAATATAGCTCTATTGGAATTCCTGTTTCTGTTGGTTGTAATTGCCTAACCATACAAGTAAGGCTGTGGTTAATATTTGGATTGTTTAAGAGGTAATAAGTAAGATATGCTCTAAATACGCCCAAATTAGTTTGCCTTTTACCATTTACCATTACCGTATTATCAATGCCGTTAGTCTCATTATAACTCTTAAGCTCTTGCTCTGTATTGCTAATATATTCTTTTAAAAATTGAATTTTGCTATATTTCTCTAGCATTTCTTTTGTGCAGAATTTTACAGAGGTCATGTCTATATTTATAGACCTTTTTACTCTTCTTCCACTAGACTCCTCCATCCCTCTCCAATTTTGGAAAGAATCGCTGGTTAGTAGGTAAGGAGGAATAGTTATTATTGTATTATCCCAGTTTCTAACTTTAACGGTATTTAGAGTTACCTCTATTACAGTACCATCTGCATTGTGTTTTGGAATTGCAATCCAATCTCCAACTTTTAGCATATCGTTAGCAGATAGCTGAATACCAGAAACAACACCCAAAATGCTATCTTTAAATACTAACATAAGAATTGCGGCCGATGCTCCCAATGTTGTTAGTAAAGCAGCAGGTGATTTGTCTATTATTAAGCTTATAACTATAATGGTACCAATTAAAAATAATATAACTTTAGCTGTTTGAAGCAAGCCTTTGAGAGGGCGATTTTTAAACTGTTCTTGAGTACTATATAAACTATAACAAGCTGTTAATAAGGCTGAAAAGAAAGATAAAGAAAAAATGGTAATTACAATTTGACATATTCTATATGTTATTATATATAATATTGAGTCCTCTTTAGGAATTGCAATAGGAAGTAACATTATAACAATAATAGGGGCTATTAAATGAGAAAAACGAGTCATTACTTTAGAATCAAAAAGAATATCGTCCCAAGTAGCTTTAGTTTTTCGTACAAACTTAGCAACAAGTTTAAGCACTATGTTTTTGCATAAAAAATCTACGGCAAATGTAATAATAATTATAAAAGCAAGCATTATTATTCTACCAAACCTCTCGGAGCTATTTATCCCCAATGCATTAAGTATATCTATAGAGGCGCCTTGAATTGTTTCCATTTTTAGTTTTTAAAGTATATTGACAAAGATAAAATAAAAAAATGAAACTACATATTTAGCCTATTTTTGGTACTAGCAGCTACACAAGCCATGCTTGCTTGGTTCAATAACCATAATAAAATGGATTGCATTAAGCTTATTATAAAAAATATGTAATATAATTTGTTGATAGTCAAATAAAATATCTCAAACTATCACAAATATAATAATTTTTGTATATTTGTGATGTGCTTACCTACTAAACTATATTCAATTATTATCTATAAAAAAGCTTTAAAATGAAACGTGTTTTTTCTACTATTTTCGCTCTTTTTTTATGTGCGCAATTTTATGCTCAGTCTCCCAACCAAGCTATTACAAATGAATCTGTACTTAGAGACAGTATAGATAAGTATATAAACAATGTTCAAAAACTGTGGCAATTGCCTGGTCTAGCGGCATCTATATCTATTAATGACCAAATTATTTTACAAAAAGGGTATGGGGTAAAAGAACTTACTCCAAAGAACGGGATAGGATATAGAGGAGAGAGCGCTAATTCTAATTACATTACATCTGGCGGAGTAAAAGGAGTAAAAAACAAGAATATGGAGCCAATAGATGAAAACACGATTTTTCAGATAGGATCTATATCTAAATCGTTTACTGCTACTGTATTAGCTCAGTTAGTGGCAGAGGGACAGCTTAGTTGGAACGATACTATTAAAAATATTCTTCCCGACATAAAATTCTATGATAAGTGGGTAGAAAATAATATTCAAGTTAAAGATATTATGGTTCATAGAACTGGACTAAAAGGACAGGCTGGTACATATTTACCTAATCTTGGTTATGACAGAGACGATATTTATAAAATGATAGGGCTTATTAAGCCTGCTTATAGTTTTAGAGGGGATTATCAGTACAACAATATTACCTTTATTATAGCCCAAAAAATTATAGAAAAAATAACTAACAGGTCATGGGAAGAGAATGTAGAAGAAAGGATTTTTAAGTCAGCTGGCATGATACACTCATCTTTAAATGCTAGTGGTTTTGCCTCTTCTGATAACGTTGCAACACCTCACGATTATTCATATACTACTCTTGCTCTTGCCTCTGCAAAATTTCCACACCAAGTAAAAATGCAAAACACAGATGCTCCTAGCATTATAACACTTCCACTTTATTCAGATGAACAAGCTTTATATTGGCTAACAGGTGTTGGGCCTGCGGGTAGCGTTAATTCTTCTGTGTCTGATATGATTAAATATGCACAAATGCACATTAATAATGGGTTTATTGTAAATAAAACGGCTGAACTTAATGATACAATTAAAGTTATTTCAGAAAAAGCTATGAAGTATTTGCATAGGGGACAAACTATTACATCTGAAGATACTAATCGTATCACCTTATATGCAAATTGCTGGTTTGTAGAGCAGAACAATAAATACAGACTTTATTTTCATACAGGAACTACTTGGGGTATGACTGCAATTTGTTTCTTTGTTCCAGAACTTAAATTGTCGGGAGTAGTATTAGTAAATTCTGAAGCTGGAGCATCGCCTAGATATGCTATTATGCGCCGTACAATTGACCTTATTATGGGTTTGCCTTATAAAGATTATAATAGTATTTATTTTAACGAGTGGCTTAGTGATAGTAAAAAGGCTTGGGATAAGAGTGTTAAAGAGAGGAATGTAGAGCCTAAACAGGCTAGTGTTAAAGCAGAAAATATTGTTGGTAAATATACAAAGGATGATCTCTTTGGAAATGCAGAAATAAGCCAAGAAAAGACTAAGCTGTTTATTAGAATTGGTAAGAAAGGCTTTAAAAATGAATTGGTTTTTAGAGAAGGAAATATCTATGAATTTAGGAGTGATGGCCATGCTTTCCCAATTATTTTTACAATGGATAAAGATGGTAAGAAGGCCATTAGTTTTGAGATAGATTTTAACTATGGAGAGGGAAAAGATTTTGGGCCATGGCTTAGAAGTAAATAATTTTGAGTAATTTAAACTAATAAAACATATAAAATGAAAAGAATATTTAGTATATTTTTAGTTTCTCTAACTATTTTTAGTTCTTCGTACTTACTAGCTCAGAGCAAAACTATGCCAATTATTGGTGTTTCATCTACTGCAGAAAGTTCTATGTCTGCCGCCCCTCTTACCTATATTAATTCTATTAAAATTGCTGGAGGAGTGCCTTTAGTAATTCCTATAACTGATGATAAGCAACAAATTGAGGCCGTTTTAAATGTAATTGATGCTTTAGTTATGACTGGTGGTGAGGATGTAGATCCTTTATTCTATGGAGAGCAGCCAAATAAAAATTTAGGAGAGGTGGTTCCAGACAGAGATAATTTTGATATTTTACTTATTAAAATGGCTGTAGAAAAGGGTATACCTGTTTTAGGTATTTGTCGTGGAGAACAGGCAATGAATATTGCGTTTGGAGGGAGCCTTTATCAAGATATACCATCACAAGTAAAAGGTAATTTTGTTAAACATAGTCAAAAAGCCCCAAGGAATCATGGAACACATACAATTGATATTACCAAGGGCTCTTTACTTTATAATCAATTAGGAGTTGAGAGTGTAAATGTTAATTCTTATCACCATCAATCTGTAAAAGATATTGCTCCAGGTTTTAAAGTTACAGCACTTTCTAAAGACGGAGTTGTTGAAGCTATAGAGAAAGTAGGCACAGACAAAGTTTGGGGAGTTCAATTTCATCCAGAGGGCTTTGTTTCTGCAGGCGATACTAAATTTTTAGGTATTTTTAAATATTTAGTAGAAAAAGCTAAAGAGAATAAAAAATAAAATTATCTATTACTTGATAATATAAGTTCTTTAACTTTATTGTTAAATTCTTTGTTCTCTATTAGTTGCTCTATATATAGGTCCATTCTATAACGCCAGTAGTGTTCTGCATTTTCTGGATTATTAATTCGCTCATTAGAGGCATACTGTGTTCTAATATTTTCATCAATAGAAAGCCAATCTTGCAGAGGTAGTATGGCTAGCATGCTAGGGGAATTAAGATTTGTCCTTATTACTTCTATGCAATCTGTTGCGCAGGCATCAGGCTCTATTTGGCTACTTGTATTTAATTTTTCACCTAACCACATTCTTAGTGTTTGTGTATCGTGAGTAGAAGTAGTACAAACACTTAAATAACGGTATTTAGAAGGATCACCTAGTTCTATATTTTCCTCTTTAGGCATAATTTGTAATTCTAAAGATAAAATATTGAGATTAGTCATACATTTTTCTACTGGTGAAGATAGCATACCTAAGTCTTCTCCGCAAGCAAGCATATTTGTAGAAGCTATGAGTTGTTGTAGCTTTTCCACTGCATTTAAGTACCACAATTGTGAGTGCCTACTATAGAAATAATCCTTAGATAATTTATCAAAAGACTCTCTTTCTTTGCTACTTAGTTTAGCATAACTCTCGCTATTTTTAGCAGAAATCATTGGGTGAAACTTATATGGCTCGTATGGATCATAAATGAACATAGCTGTGTTTTTTACATCTATTTCCAAATCATTAATATTTGCAAACCAATCTTTATGGTTCTCAATATTATCAATATTAAGCGCTTTAGCTATATCCTTTTTGCTTATTGGAAGAGCTGGAGAAAAGTGCCCCATGTTGCTACTTTTATATTGGGAAGGAATTTCCCATATTCTAAAAAAACCTAGGATATGGTCTAATCTGTAAGCATCAAAGAAATTAGACATTTGAGCAAATCGGCATCTCCACCATGAGTAGTTGTCTTTTTCCATTTCTGCCCAATTATATGTAGGAAAGCCCCAATTTTGCCCTTCACTAGAAAAATTGTCGGGAGGAGCACCTGCTCTTTGTCCAAAATTAAATAAATGAGGCATTTGCCATGTTTCTACGCTAAATTGAGCAACTCCAATTGGAATATCACCTTTAAGTGCAACACCATGTTTATGAGCATAGCTTTTAACTTCGCTCATTTGAATGTACAAATGATATTGTACAAAAACGTAAAAGAAAAAATCATCAGAATTACTAGAACTTATCTCGTCTACAATTGAGTATGAGTATTGTTCACAGCCATTCCAAAGATTAAAATTTGTAGTTTTATATTTGTCTCGTAAAGTACAAAAAGCGGCATAAGGGTAGAGCCATTGTTTATTATGCTTTAAAAATGTGTAATACGTTGGTTGGGCAAAAGTATTATCTTTTTCTAGCTTATAAATCTTTCTTAGATATCTAAATTTAGACTCAATAACATCATCATAATCTAAATTGCTTTTAACATTAAGCATTTTGCCCTCTCTTTTTATATCCTTAAGAAGATTTTCCTGCTCTATGCCTAATTCTTTGGTTGTTAGTGTTTTGCATAAATCTATATAAATAGGGTGCAAGGCAAATGTGCTTATACAATTATAGGGATAAGAGTCTTTCCAATTAATGTTTTGTGAGGTATCGTTTATTGGAAGTAGCTGTAGTAAGGTCATATTACATTCAGCCATCCAATCTATCAAAAGCAGGATATCGCTAAAGTCTCCAATTCCATGGCTTCTTGTGCTTTTTAAAGAGAAAACGGGTATGGAGCAGCCAGCAAATTTTGGTAGGTTTGTGTAATTAGAAATTGGACCCTCTTTAAAGGCAAGTTGAGAATGTTCGTATATTGCAGTACTATGTATATTTAATTGAGGGATAACAATTTTGTGATTAGGAGAATCTTCCCATTCTAAATTTTGTGAAAAACTATCTACTAAAACAAATTTATATTCTATATATTCTTCTAAATTTAGAGCAGAAATTGAGCAAGACCACCTACATCCGTCTTCTGCTGTCATCTCTAGGGCTTTGTTAAAATCCCATCCACCTAGTTTGTCTATATTTCCACAAAGCATTAATTTACAATTTGCAGGAATATTGCTTGCTGTAGCCTTTATTATAATCTCTTTTAAATTTCTATGTGTTTGGGTATAAGGGCTACTACTGTTATTATAAAACACATCAGAGAAAGGGGCAGAAAGAAAAGGAGCAGAACAATTATTCCCTTGCCGTTGGTCAAAAGCTGTTATTTCTCTTGTATCACTATTTAGAGCTATGCTACGTTGTTTACCACATTCGTAAAAAATACTTTCTTTACCCTCTAGCGTTACTTCCTTTACAAAATATTTATAACTTATTACTCTTTCTCTTATAGCACTACATTTAATTTCTCGTATCCACGTA
>CAXYUL010000107.1:0-6631 GCA_964292095.1 uncultured Bacteroidales bacterium
AATAATTTAACATTATTTTATTTGCATTTCTATAAGGAGGTAAAAAATGCACCTTTCTTCCTTTTGCAAGCTCTGCTTTTATATATTGTTCTAATTGTTTTAGCGCCAAACTTTTTGCAACTCCAACCCTCTCTGTTTTATCTTTTAAGAAAGGTTGAGGCCCCATCCAAATAATATCATCAATATCAACATCGTTCCCAAAAACTATTTCTTCGCCAGTTTCTGCATCTATTATTGCGGCTAAATTAGGCTCATCTAGTCCAAAAAAATACAAGAAATTACTATCCTGTCTAAATTTGTAACAATTGTCGGGATAATTAGTTGGAGCTTCTTGATTCCCTAATAATAGGATAACTCCTTCTTTAACAGTCTTTGCAAGTTTTGCTCTTCTGTTTATATAGGTTTCTTTTGTAAACATAATATATAATTTTAAGCGTTATTTATTTTACATTAGAGCAAAGATAAAAAATTATATGAATAAAGCTAAATTTATTTAAGTATAGAATTACCATAAATGGTGCATAAGTCTTTTGCTCTATCTAAAGAAAAATTAAGCATAGCATTTATAAGCATAAAACTGTTAAAATTTGGCAAATCGCTTACACTAATATTATCTTCTATTATTATTTTTTCATCTAATAAACGTGCTCTACAAGTTCCTTTTAATAATGGATTTAAAGGCGTAAACCACTTATCCTCTTTTTTAAACAATATATTAGAAAAACTGGTATCACTTATATAATTATTTTTAACAATAAGAATATCATCGCATTGTCCTCTCTTTTCTAACAAAGAATTAATTATGCTTCTATCGTTATACTTTTTGCCATACTCTATATTGTTACATTCTATCAACTTTAATGTAGATATATCTTTTGGTTTATATTCTGTAATAGAGCTACTTATAACATCATTATTAAGATAAGAAAGCCTCCACTTATAAACTGTACTCTTACTTTTAATTTGCAAATTAGAAGCTAAGTTATACAAGTCTATTTGCGAATTTTGCATAAGCCTCTTTTGATGGTAATCTAAATTCATCACCTGCCCATTTTCTACTCTAATAGATTCAAAAAGTTCTTCACTCATAGATTTATCTTATTTTACTTAAAAACTTTATCCAAAATATACTTAAATTGTACCAGGGACATACACCTTAGTTAATAACTCTTTGTACTCGTCTTCTACAGAACTATTACAGGTAATTCCACCTCCACTTTTATACACAAATAAATTATCTCCTCTCTGCTCTACAAACCTTATATTAACACAACTATCCAAGCCATCACCAGTAAAAACGCCCATTATTCCAGTATAAAAACCTCTTTCCTCTAACTCAGCCTCTGCAATAATCTCTTGGGTCATTTTTTTTGGTGCCCCAGTTATGCTCCCTGCAGGAAGAATAGACATTAGTATATTTCCTAATTTATTTTGCCAATTTTCTTCTAATCTTCCCGACACTTTAGAGCTAGTTTGTAGTATCTCCCCTCTAGAGTTAGTTTTTACTCTACTAATATATCTAAAGTTCTCAACCTCAACATTTTTAGAGACAATGGATAAATCGTTCCTTATTAAATCTACTATTGTATAATGTTCGCACAACTCTTTATAATTGCTTAACAACTTATTCTGAGCATCTGGTAAACTAGCATCAATTGTACCCTTCATTGGGAATGAAGATATTTTATTTTGTTCAATTTTAATAAAAGTTTCTGGTGAGAAAAACACAAATTTATTTAGAACGGCACATTTATACATAGCTTCTGCCTGTAAATAAATTTGATCTAAATTTATTCCTTGTGGCTCTTGGGTTCTTAGTTTTGTAGCAAAGGTTAAATTTAATAAATATGAGTCCCCCTTAAGTATCCTGTCTTTTGCAAGATTAAATTGCTGCTTATATAAACTATATGAAATAGGCTCCTTTAGCACCTTTGCTGATATTTGTCGGGAAGATTCTTGTTTGTTATTAGAGTTTTTATAATTTAACTCACGCCCATATTCTTGCCCATTTATATTACAAGCTATATTGCTCTGTTTTAATGAGTTTAACTCTAATATATAAGCAAAGTCCATCTTGTAATTTATTAGAAAAAATATATTTTCCTTCTTACGTCCGCAATCATTTAATTTCTGACGTATATTATTTAAACCATTTATTTCTACATTTGAAGTAGTAATTTCTTCTATATTATCTATACTCATATCTCTTTTATAAATTCATATTGCCTAATTTTTTTAGAATTTATTGGCAATATATAAAATTTTTAAGTATTTGTAAGCCATTTTGGCTCATATAAGATTCTGGATGAAACTGCACTCCAAAAATTCTTTTTTCTTTATCTTCTACTGCCATTATATTATTTGAGGTATCGGTGGCTATAACTTGTAAATTTTTGTTTATGGGCTCTTTAGCTACCCACGAATGATACCTTCCTACGTACATTTCGTTTATACCTTTAAACAGTACAGAGTTTTGCTCACAATATATTATTGTTCTTTCTCCATGCACAACTTTGTTTAAACACTCTAAACGAGCACCATAATAGGAGCAGATTGCCTGATGACCTAAACAAATGCCCAAAATTGGAACTTTTCCTCCTAGCTCATTAAGTATGCTAAATAAAATGGGATAATCGCTTGGGGTCTGAGGACCTGGCGAAATAATAACCCTATTATATGCCAACAAATCTGCTAACTTAACTTTATTATGTAGAATAACATCTAAATCTACACCATTTACCTTATTTAATAACTCTACAATATTATATGTAAAAGAGTCGTTATTATCAACTAATAAAACTTTCATATCTTTCTTTATTTTTCTACGCTCTTAGTGGATTTGTTCCATTAATGTGTAATTGGGTAGCTTGGGGCTTGCAAAGATAATAAATATAGTGATAAAAATAGGACGGCAAAAAATAAGGGTGCTACAAAGGAGTTAAAAACCTTTGCTACACCCTTAATGTAAATAATTATTCTATAGACCAAAACTATTCAGCTGTGTCCCACCATACAGGAACAGACCAAATATCTGGTTTTAACGCTTTTTCATTAGAAGCCTTTAGATTTGCACTATTGTAATTAATCTCATGGCTACAGTGACGGAATCTACGGAACCAATATGTTGGATCTGTTTTAGCTGTACCAGGGAAATACTCTGCAGATGTTGGTGTTTGTTTAAATTTATTTGGCCTATCAAAATCTACATAAACCTCACCAAATTTACCATTTACACTATAATCAAATCTTCTCATATCATTCCAGTTCTGTACTGTAAAGGACATTGCAATGTATTTTTGAAGCATTATCTTGCTCATAGTAATAGGACCAGTTACAACTTTACTCTTCATAAATGCGTCAATGTCAGCTTGTGGCATTGGATTTCTACTTGGATTTTGTTTATCACCACCATAAGATGCTAATTTTGCATTCATATGCTCTATATGAGCTTTAATACCAGCTTGATAAGCAGCTAATGCTCCAGCAGCATCGCCTTTTCTAAGTAAAACTTCTGCTTTAATAAAACACATTTCGTGATAAGTCATTACATCGGTTGGAGCCTCTGGTCTACTGTAGAAAGTACCAGTTGTCATTACTGTTCCATCTGCCCAAGTACGAGTACTATTACCATCATAACCAGCGCCAGAAATCATAGCACAAAGAGACCTAATTTGTAAATATACTGTATCGCCTAATCGTTTTTCATCTGTACTATTAATAGACCACTTCTTAGTAGTAGTATTAAATTGTGGATCTAAAGGAGCAGAGCCACTCTCTACCCTTACAGTTCCATTAATTAAATCCACTCCTTTTGTTCTAACAAAAAATTTCTCTTTAACACCATCGCCATTTAAATCTGCCCATCTTTCACAAGAAGGCACTAATTTATCTATACGAGGGTCAACTTCTTTAGTTCCACCTGTATAATCATTGGTTAACAAGTTCATATACCATTGATTTATTCTACCCCAAGAGCCCCATGCTGCACAATCAAATATAAAAGAACTCTTTAATGGGTCACCAATCAAAGGATCGCCAACCATATCACTAGGCGAATTAATATGATCAACTATAGTATTTTCTGCATTACTTGCTGGTCCCTGCTCTAATTCTTTTAATATCTCAGTTGGATTATATGAAGATTTCTTAGAAAGATTATTTAGCCATCTTGCTTTTAAACCATGTGCTAATTTTATCCATTTGTTAACATCTCCCTCGTTCCAGTTATCGCCCTTGCTTAAAGGAGTAGCAGTAGTTGCTTGTGTTTTTGCAAAGTATGTTAGCGCATCATCTAGCAAAGCTAAACAACCCTCATAAATTGTTTTACCATCATCATATTTAGGTGTAAGACTATTACCTACAGCCTCTGTAAAAGGAATCTCTCCATAAATATCAGCCATAAGCACATAACCCATAGCTTGTACCACCTTAGCTGCTCCAATGTAGTGCCATGCACCTTCTGCTTCTGCTTTTACAATTAAATCATTTACATTAGATGCTCCATCAATAAACCATTGTTGATACGGAGTTGTAGGACCTGCACCAGTACCTGGGGCATAATCTTCGTATCCCGAATAAGAACTTCTAGATGCCAATGTTCCAATGGCTACCGAAACTGTGGTTGAGGCGTTGCCATAGGCATAACCATAAGCATGCTGAATCCAAGGCAAACGCGCAGCGCAAGATGCTGTTGTATTTGTTGGAGAATCTGGATCTGTGTTCACATCTAACCACTTATTACATGAACTTAAGCTTAAAGCTAAGACCGAGATTAAAATAAAATTAAATATTTGTTTCATAATATCATTCATTTAAATTATTAGTTAGATTAGAATGTTATGTTAAGGCCAAATGAAACGCCAGCTGTAGCTGGAACGCCGCAATAATCTATACCAGCAGAACTAGAACCTACCACGCCAGAACCTGCTGCAGAAGTCTCTGGATCCATTCCTTTATAATTTGTCCATAACCATAGGTTTGTTCCTGTAGCTGTTAAAGTTAAACCTTTAATTACATTTTGTCTCTTAATTAAATCTTTAAAATTATAAGAAATTGAAAGAGATCTAAGTCTTAACCAATTTGTTTTTGTAATATAAGTAGCTGTTTCGTTAGTAAGCTTATCTGAATAATAACTCTTAATTAGAGACTCTCCACACTGTTCTTTACCATTTATTAAATATTTTTCGCCAGCTTTATATGTGGTAGTTTTTGGAGTGTAATTATAAATAACATTACCATTTTCATCTTTATTACCAGAATTTTCTTTTACAACTCCATTAATTGTTAAAGACTCTCTATCCATAGATCTTTTGCTCATTCCATTAACAGTCATAAAATAATCTGTTCCATTATATATATCGCCACCTACTCTGTAATCAAATAAGAATGATAAGTTCCAATTCTTATATTGTAAGCTATTGTTAAATCCACCTGTAAATGAAGGTTCTCTGTTACCAACCATTTTAGTTGTTTGCCCATCAGACTCTGGAAGTCCTGTAGAAGCATTTACAACAACATTGCCATTAGGATCTCTCTCCCATGTTGAACCAGAAATACCCATAAATAAACCTTTTTGTTTAAGGCTTCCATCTGCATTATACAATGTATTAAAAGAAGCTGCTTTAGCATTTCCAACCTGAACATCTGTAACATAAAGCACATCTTGTCCTGTAAGCAAATCTGAAACTGTACCTCTATTACCTGCCATATTTAATGTCATATCCCAAGTAAAGTGTTTTTTAGAAATTGGAGTTCCTGTAATAGAAAGTTCCATTCCCTTATTTCTTACATTACCTACGTTTGTTGATAATAGAATATAACCTGTAGTTTGACTCAAACGTGGCACAACTATCTGGTCAGAAGATTTATTATCATAATATGTATAATCAAATCCTAATCTTCCATTAAAGAATCTCATTTCTAAGCCTAACTCATAAGATGTAGTTCTCTCTGGTTTCAAATAAGGATTTCCTCTCTGCCAGAAATTACCTGTACCCATACCTGATAAAAACTCCCTTGGAGACCATAGTGTTGTTGCTGTTTCAAAAGGGTTAGTATCTTTACCAACTCTAGCCCAAGAAGCTCTAATTTTACCAAATGACAACCAATCAGATTTTGGAAGAAGTTCTGTAAATACAAATGAACCACTTACTGATGGATAAAAATAAGATCTATTCTCTTTTGGAAGTGTAGAGGTCCAGTCATTTCTACCTGTAACAGTTAAATATGCAATATTCTTATAGGCAACGCGGAACTCACCATATATACCCATTAATCTTTTACGTGAATGAAGTGATTGGAAGAATTTATCTGTAGTTGCTATGTTTTCGAAACTATATATCCCTTCTGTTACAAAGTTATATCCATTTCTACGTTCTGTCTTTGTCTTAGTATCCTCTATAGATTGACCAAGTAATAGATTTAAATCAAAATCTCCTAGTGTTTTATGGAAATTCAACATTAAGTTAGAAGTAATATACTCATAAGTAAGATCACTCTCAGATAATTTACCATTTTGGTATGTTTCTTTTACTGCAGATCCAGGAGCTATAAATGTTCTATTTGTAGTTGTATAATTATCATAACCTACCCTATAGTTAATATCAAACCATTCTGCAACTTTATATGATGC
>CAXYUL010000108.1:0-6589 GCA_964292095.1 uncultured Bacteroidales bacterium
AAAAAAGGCATTTGATTGTAACGATATTGTAACTATTATTTTTGTTTTTTTTGTATACTTGTTCATATTCTTATTTGATTGCCTAGCATAAAAGCGCTAGAGATGTTATTACATCTTTCTATTTAAGACCCTTTGCGCAAATATAAGCATTTTTTTTATCTTTGCCAGAATTAGTGTTTAGTATTAAATTAATGTTAAGAATATGAATTTTTTATCATGGCAAGATGCTATAAACGGCTTTTGTTTGTACCTAAGGCTAGAGCTTGCTCTTTCTAATAATACAATTGAGGCATACAAGGCAGACTTAGAAAACCTAAGTAAATTTTTGCATGATAAAATTGATAATCCATTAAATTTGTCGGGAAGAGAAATAATAACTTTTTTAAAAGAAAGATTAGATGATGGAATTGCTAAGAGAAGTCAAGCTAGGTGTATTAGTGCCTTTAAGTCTTTTTTTAAATATCTAGAAATTGAATATTCACTTGGAGAAGATTATGTTAATCCATGCACTAGCATAGAAACGCCTAAATTGAGTAGAAGTCTTCCAGAGGTTTTGTCTTTAGATGAGATAGAGAGGATTCTTAATAGTATAGATTTGAGCAATAAAGAGGGGATAAGAAATAGAGCTATTATAGAAATGCTATATTCTTGTGGCCTAAGGGTTAGTGAGTTAGTAAATCTTAGATTATCCGATCTTTTTTTAAAAGATTCATTTATACGTGTTATAGGAAAAGGTAGTAAACAAAGATTAGTCCCTATTGGAGAATACGCTATTAAGGCAATAGAAAATTACATCCCTATTAGATGGGATACTATTAATTCCGCACAAAAGAACAGAGGAAAGCATTTATTAAACAATATTTCAAACACAAAAATTAAAAAAAACCAAAGTCCAGCTACTGAGGCTCAAGATATCTTATTTTTAAATAGGCGAGGAGGTAAACTTACTAGAGAAATGGTTTTTATTGTTGTAAAAAAATCAGCGGATCTTGCTAAAATTAATAAAGAGATTTCTCCACATACATTTAGGCACTCTTTTGCTACACACTTAGTAGAAAACGGTGCCGATTTACGAGTTGTGCAGCAAATGCTTGGACACGAGAGTATTCTAACAACAGAAATATATACACACGTAAGCCAATCACAATGGATGAGAAATATTTTAGATCACCACCCTCTCCGATAAGCTTAAAAAGATTTTGGGCACCAAGCCGCTAAGCCACAAGTTTCACATTTTGGTTTTCTAGCAACACAAACATACCTACCATGGAGTATTAGCCAATGATGCGCTATGGCACGCTCATTCTCTGGTATTATTTCATTTAAATCTTTCTCTACTTCTAAAGGAGTTGAACCATTAGAAAGTTGTAACCTATGAGATACTCTAAAAACGTGAGTATCTACTGCAATAACTGGTTTATTATAAATTATAGAGGCAACAACATTTGCCGTTTTTCTTCCAACACCTGGTAAACGCTCTAAATCTTTAATTTCGCTAGGTATACAAGAATTAAAATCGCTAACAAGCATTTGTGCCATGCCCTTTAAGTGTTTAGCTTTATTATTTGGAAAAGAAATAGATGAAATCATAGAAAATATTTCTTCTATAGAAGCATCTGCTAAAGATTTAGGGTTGGGAAACCTAAGAAATAGCGCAGGTGTATACATATTTACCCTTTTATCGGTACATTGTGCAGACAAGATTACAGCAATTATAAGTTCAAAAGGAGAATTATAATTAAGCTCGCTCTTAACATTTGGCATATTTTCTCTAAACCACTTAAAAATAGCTTTTGTATTTACCATTGTCAACTATCTTAATAAATCATCTAGTATTATTTCTTCCATCTCTAGTTGTAAAGGCTTACATTCTGAATTATCACAAACCATAACCCTACCTGGATACTTTTTAAACAAATCTCTATTGTGTGTAACCATAACAATAGCAGGGTTGTGCTCTCTATGAATCTTCATAAATAAATCCATTATTCCCATAGCTGTTTCTACATCTAAATTACCTGTAGGTTCATCGGCTAAAATAATAGAAGGATTATTTACCAAGGCCCTGGCAATTACAATGCTTTGGTGCTCTCCTCCAGATAGTTGATGAGGCATTTTATGCGATTTAGACTCCATACCTACCATTGTTAAAACTTCTTTTACACGCTGCAACATTTCGCTTTGCTTGTTCCAGCCTGTAGCAAGTAGTACAAACATAAGATTCTCCTCAACACTTCTATCCATAAGTAATTGAAAATCTTGGAAGACCACGCCTATATTTCTTCTAAGAAAAGGAATTTGCTTCTTCTTTATTTTTATAAGATCATAATCAAAAACCCTGGCTTGGCCACTTAAAAGAGGAATCTCGCATATAATAGATTTAATTATAGAACTTTTTCCACTTCCTACCCTACCCACTAGATACACAAATTCTCCACGTCTAACTTTAAAATTTACATTTGACAGAACCAAATTTCCACCATTAACAATATCAACACCCTCTAAAGAAATCAAAATTTCATTATTCCGCTCCTCACAAACTTCTACTATTTGTGGAGCTAGTTTAATATCTATTTTAGTAGACTCATATTGCTTGTTATCAGACACTTCATCTTCTAAATTAAGGTTAAAATTATCATCATCCTCTATGATATCTCCATTCAAATTGTACCTTGGCATAATCGTTTCATTTAAATTTTACACAAAAGTAGTAAAATTACATAGTATTTAGTAAATTTGCCTGATTTTTGCCCATTAATTTTATAAAAAATCCAATAAAAGGAATAGCTTATGAATCTTCTTAAAATATTAATTGCAAGTTCTGCTATACTACTTATTAGTAATGTAGATTTAAATGCACAATCTATATTCAATAATCAAAATTCTAAAACCATAAACCCAATTGAGTTATATCAAAATAAAATGTTTATGGCAGCCAAAATAGAATTAGAAAAACTAGAAAAAGAAATTGATATAAACAAGCAATATAAGTCTAGCCTATCTCTTTCTTATATTAATGGGTATAAAGTATTGTGCTCTATAGCTTTAAACGATCCCAACACAGAGGGTCTAATTCTTGCCTACGAAAGCTCCTACCCTAGTTCTGCCCTTCTAGCTCAAATAAAATTTAAATACGGCTCTAGCATATTTGATAAAGGAGATTATTCTAATGCCTTAAGATTCTATACTCAAATAAATATTAAGTCTTTATATAACGATCAAAAGCCAGAATACTTATTTAGGGCTGCCTACTGTAATATGAGAGCTGGAAACAATACAGAGGCTAAGATAATGTTTACTAAACTTCTAAAAAGTACAGAATCTGACCAAAAAGGATTTAGCACACAGTATAAAACACCTTCTCAGTATTATTTGGGATACCTTGCATATATAGAAAAGGATTTTAAAACTGCTATTCCATTCTTTACAGAAGCTAAAAAAGATGCTCGCTTTAATAGTTTATCTCAATATCACATTTTTGAGAGTAAATTTATGCTTAAAGATTATAATTATGTGATTAAAAACGGTAACGAGCTATATAATAATATTAACGACACATACAAAGCAAAAGTAGCTAGGATACTGTCTGAAGCATACTTTGAAAATAAAGACAGCGAAAAGGCAAAGTACTACTACGAACTATACTCTCTTGCTGGCGAAAATATTACAAGAGCTGATAATTTTTATGCTGGTATAATTGCCTACTCTATGAATATGCATCTTGCTGCTGTAGAATCATTTAGCAAAGTTGCATCAACTACAGATTCTTTAGGACAAAGTGCATATTATTATATGGGAAATAGTCATATACAATTAAAAAATAAATATGCTGCTCAAGAAGCGTTTAAAAAGGCATCAGAAAGCAGCTTTGATATTAACGTTAAAGAAGATGCTTATTTTAATTATGCGAAACTTAGTTTTGATATTAACAAAGACATTAGCCCATTTAAAACATACCTAGCTAGTTATCATTTTTCTCAAAAAAAATGGGATGAAATTCATAACTACATGGCAACAGCATTTATCTTAGGAAAAGATTATGAACAGGCACTTAAAGCATTTAGCGAGATAAAGGGCATTAATGCAAACGTAATTACTAACACTCAAAAAGCCGCTTTTTTAAGAGGGATACAATTGCTAGATAACGGAGCCTATAGTGCAGCTGCACCCTATTTTAAAAGGGTAATAGATAAAGGGAACCACAATATTAATTTGGTGAACCTATCAAAATTTTGGTTAGCAGAATGTTTATACAGAGCTAATGATTTTAGAGAATCAATTAATTTATTAACAGAACTCCAACAAAACGCACAATTTAAAAAAAGTACTGAATATTCTAGCTCATACTATAATGCTGGATATGCTTATTTTAAACTTAAAGATTTTGATGCAGCTATTGCTAGTTTTAAGCACTATTTTCAATTTACTGTTACTCAACGCACATATTACAAAGAAGCAAAATTAAGAATGGCAGATTGCTATTTTATGAAGAAAGAGTATATGTCGGCGGCAGAGATTTACGAAAAATATGCAATAGAAGATAACTATAACTCGCTGTATGCTCCTTTACAAAGTGCAATTTGCTATGGCCTCCTTTCTCAAGAAGATAAAAAGATTGCCTTACTAAGAGAAATTACAACAACAAACAATATTTCAGATCCTCTATACTCACAAGCCGTTTATGAGCTTGGACGTACTTTGGTTCAATCGGTTAAAGACGAGGAGGCAATTAAAGTATTTAACATACTTATTGATACTCCTAAAGATAGTACGTATTATTATAAAGCAATGCTAGAAATGGGTATGATTTACTCTAATTTACAGCAAAACGATAAAGCCCTAGCCTACTATAAAAAAATTGTTGAAAAAAATCCAATAAGCGAAGAAGCTCAGAACGCTTTGTCGGGAATAGAAAACATATATCAAAATAATAATCGATCAGAAGAATTTCTTAGCTACTTAGACAATATTGGACTTTCTAAGGTAAAGACTGCCGGAGAAAAAGAAACAATGCTCTTTAACTCTGCAGAACAGACCTTCCTTAGCGGAGATTATACAGCTGCCTTAAATTCTCTGAACCGTTTCTTAAAAAATTATCCTAACGGACAATACTCTACACAAGTTTATTTCTATATTGCAGAATGTTATAATAAAAGTGGCAAATTTGAGTATGCAGCCGATGCATATCATAGGGTTATGGAAAATGGGGAAGGCGCTTTTTCCGAGATTGCAACATTAAATTATGGTCGTATTTGCTTTAAGCTAGAAAGATGGGAACAAGCAATAAAGGCCTATGAAACTTTAAGCCAGATTGCCAAGTTAGATAACAATAAATTAGAGGCAGCACAAGGTAAAATGAAATCATACTATAGTAATAAAGATTATAGCGTTGCAATAAAAGAGGCAGATAATTTAATTAACATGTTTAAACCTAAACAAGACATAATACAAGAGGCAAATTACATTAAGGCAAAATGCTATTTAGCAAGTGGGGAGAGGAAAATGGCAAATGAAATTCTTAGGACTCTTGCAAAAAAACCTAGTACAGTATATGGAGCAGAAGCTTCGTACTTACTTATTTTAGATGCATACGATGCTGGCGATTTTACTAAAGTAGAAAAATTAACATTTATATTATCAGATTCTAGAACGCCCCAATCATACTGGCTTGCAAAAAGTTTTATAGTACTTGGCGATTCGTACATGGAAAGAGATAATAAAGAACAAGCATTTGCCACATTTAACTCTATAAAAGATAATTATGACAAGAATGCTAAAGATGATATAATAGATCTTATAAAAATAAGATTGAACAAACTTAATAAGTAATAATAGTATTAAATCAGAAACCATGAATTCACATATTCCATTTATAAAGATTATAAAGGGCTCATTAATAGCTTTCTTGCTATCTTGTTCTACTATTATATATGCTCAACAAAGAATAGATCCAACTGTAGAGGTTAAAAGAGATTTTGATAGCAAGTTACTAGACACTCACAAGAGCAAATTAAATACAAGCTTTAACGATTCATTAAAAAATTTTAGTTTAAATTTTAACTATTCCATTTTTAATAAGACATTTAACGATTTATACGAGTTCTCTCCTCTTCCATCTGCACAAATAAATGAAACTAAAGTACATAAATACCCAACCTTCTTTGCTAAAGTTGGCCTAAATATTCCAATTAATCCTTATGCCTATATTTCATTCTCGCCAAAAACTAAAGATAAATTAGGCCTACTATTTAATATTTCACATAATTCATTTTGGGGAAAACTTCCTTTGAGTGGATTAAATTCATCTAGTCTGTTAACCTTTGCTCAAGATGATAGTAAGACAAAGGCAGATAATAGTAATACAGAAATAGGAGCTACACTTAATAGTAGATATAATGGAGGACAACTTGCTTTTAATGTTAATTATACTAATGCTTATAATACTTTTTACGAAAGTAATTTTTATGACAAAACAAATAATATCTATTCTCTATCCCTTGCGAAAGAGAAACTACAAGAAGATGATACATTACTAATTGAATCTGATTTAATATTTGAGGACTCAATATTTGATTTAATATTACAGGAC
>CAXYUL010000109.1:0-6579 GCA_964292095.1 uncultured Bacteroidales bacterium
GATGCAGCAAAAATGAGAGAGATGATACTCTCTATTGTTAACGAAAGAGGGAAAATGCAGAATCCAGTAACCGGTTCTGGAGGGATGTTGATAGGAACCGTAAAAGAAATAGGACCAAAATTTATAAATTCACAGAATCTAAAAGTTGGAGATAAAATTGCTACTTTAGTATCTTTATCTCTTACGCCATTAAAGATTACTAGTATAAATAATCTTAATCCTAATGTAGATCAGGTTGATGTTAGTGCTCAAGCAATATTATTTGAAAGCGGTTTATTTGCCATTCTTCCTAATGATATTCCAGAAAAGTTAGCTCTAGCAGCACTTGATGTTGCAGGTGCTCCAGCACAGGTAGACAGGCTTGTAACAGAAGGGGAGATTGTATGTATTATTGGAGGTGGCGGTAAATCTGGTGTACTTTGTTGCTACCAGGCCATTAAGAATGTTGGTCCAAGTGGAAAGGTGATTGTTGTAGAATACTCTAAAGAAAATGCTCAACGCATTTTAGATATGGGTTTAGCTACTAATGTTATTGTGGCCGATGCTACCAACGTTATGGATGTTTATCATAAGGTAATGGCAATTACAGGAGGAAGAGGCTGTGATGTAACTGTAAACAATGTTAATGTTCCTTCTACAGAAATGACATCGATACTTATCACCAAGGGAAGAGGTTGTGTTTATTTCTTCTCTATGGCAACTAGTTTTACTAAAGCTGCACTAGGAGCAGAGGGTGTTGGTAAAGATATTAATCTTATAGTAGGCAATGGCTTTGCAAAGGGTCATGCTAATCTAACTCTAAATATTATTAGGGAATCTAAAGAAATTAGAGAGCTTTTTGAAAAATTATATGTTTAAAGAAAATATGACTGAATCTAGAAGAAAAGAATTATTTCCAAATGTTACAGACGAACAATGGAACGATTGGAAATGGCAAGTAAAAAATAGAATTGAGACACTTGATGATTTAAAGAAATATGTAAAACTAACACCAGAAGAAGAAGAAGGTGTTAAAAAATCTTTACAAACATTAAGAATGGCTATTACACCTTATTATATAAGTTTAATAGATCCTAATAACCCAGATTGTCCGGTTAGAAAGCAAGCTATACCTACTGCAAATGAGACTCATCAAGCAGCAGCAGATTTACTAGACCCACTACACGAAGATGAAGATTCTCCTGTACCTGGTCTTACTCATCGTTATCCAGATAGAGTTCTTTTACTTATTACAGACATGTGCTCTATGTATTGCAGGCATTGTACTCGTAGACGGTTTGCTGGACACAAAGATGGCGAAACTAATTCAGATAATGTTCAAAAAGCAATTGATTATATTGCTAGAACACCTCAGGTTAGAGATGTACTTTTGTCGGGAGGAGACGCTTTAATGATACAAGATGAAAAATTAGAGTCTATAATTCAAAGACTTAGGGCTATCCCTCATGTAGAAATTATTAGAATAGGTTCTAGAACACCAGTTGTTTGTCCTCAAAGAATTACAGATAACTTGGTAAATATGCTTAAGAAGTATCATCCAATTTGGTTGAATACTCACTTTAATCACCCACAAGAGGTTACAAAAGAGTCAGCAGAGGCTTGTGCTAGGTTAGCTAATGCAGGAGTTCCATTAGGAAACCAATCTGTATTACTAAGAGGTGTTAACGATTGCGTTAATACTATGAAGAAGCTTGTTCATGAGCTAGTTAAAATGAGAGTTAGACCATATTATATTTATCAATGCGACCTTTCTATGGGACTAGAACATTTTAGAACTCCAGTTTCTAAGGGAATAGAGATAATAGAAGGTTTAAGGGGTCATACCTCTGGCTATGCTGTTCCTACTTTTGTAGTTGATGCTCCAGGTGGTGGTGGAAAAACTCCAGTTATGCCTAATTATGTTATTTCTCAAGCTCCAGGTAAGGTTGTTTTAAGAAATTTTGAGGGTGTTATTACAACATATACAGAGCCTACAGATTATAAGAATGAGTGTAATTGCCAGTATTGTAAAGAGCAAAAACCAAAAGAGGGTGTTGCTTCTTTATTGTCTGGTGAGAGAATGTCTATTGAGCCAGCTCATTTAAATAGAAAAGAACGCTCAAAACACTAAATTATAACATTTTATATGCCGTTTATTAAAGAGATACTTAAGTATAATAGCTTGTCTATTGTTGGCTTGGAGAAAAATACCGGCAAAACAGAATGTTTAAATTATATTCTTAATAGGTTACCGCACGATAAAACAGTTGCGGTAACCTCTATAGGAATAGATGGAGAGAGAGTAGATTTAGTTACTAAGACACCTAAACCAGAGATTTTTATAAGGGATGGTGTTTATTTTTCTACTTCTCAGGTGCATTATAAAGAGAAAAGAATCTTAGCAGAGATTGTAAATATTACTAATGAGAGTGGAGCACTAGGTCGTATTATTACTGCTAGGGCTTTAAGTAGCGGAAAGGTTTTATTGTCGGGACCTTCCTCTATATTTTCTTTAAATAGATGGATGCAAGAGATGAATGAGTTTAATGTAGATTTAAAAATTGTAGATGGAGCTTTGTCTCGTTTGAGTTTGGCTTCTCCTGTGGTTTGTGAATCTATGGTTTTAGCTACTGGAGCTGCTTTGTCTGTAAGTATGGACATATTAATTTCTAAGACTAAGTTTATTACAAAATTAATTGATATAGAGCAGCTTGATGGAGATATTTGTTCGCAATTATTAGATATTGAGAGTGGGGTTTGGGGAATAGATGAGAGTGATGGAGCAGTGGTAGATTTAAAAATACCGTCTTCTTTGTTACTTAATAAAATTGATAAAGATTTTACAAAAAATTGTAAGTATATATACGTTTCTGGTGCACTGACAGAAAGATTTTTGAGAATGATTAGCGATAGTGCAAATGTAAAGGGCTTAGTTTTAATAATTAGAGATTTTACAAAGATTTTTGTAGACGAGTTAAGTTTTAACTCTTTTATAAGAAGGGGTGGAGAGTTTAAGGTACTAGGGAAAAGTAAATTAATTGCTGTGTGTGTTAATCCTTTTTCTCCAAATGGTTATGTACTAAATAGTAACGTTTTATGTGAAAAATTATCGCAAGCAATACAAATGCCTGTGTATGATATAGTTAAAAATAAATATGACTTTTAAATCATTTATAGATTCGCCATGTGGATTAAGGTATATGTTAGATACCTTACAATTACAGACAGTATTTTCTAAGAAGATATTGTTAAATACTCAGATGTTTGTTAATGGGGATGAGATTAATGATATTTATGCTCAAATAGATGATTTAAAGCAAGTGGCAGGAAATAATATTTTATCTAATTTGCTTTGTTCTTTAAAGGATATTGAGCCTACTTTATTAAGATTAGGTGATAATGCGGTTTTAGATGAGATTGAGCTATTTGAGATTAAATATTTTGCTTTTAAAACTGGAGATATAAGAAATTTTATTTTAGAGAATAAGCTTACTAAGATTGTGATTCCAACTTTAGATACGGTTTTGGATATTTTAGATCCAGATAAATTGAGAGTTCCTTCTTTTCATATTTATAGCTCTTATTCTGTAGATTTAAAACGTGCAAGGGATGAGTTTAGGTTTGTGCAGTTTGAGATAGAGAAGGTAGGAAGGTTGGTTTCTGATACTGCTTCTGCTTCTGATGATTTGCTTAAAAAGTTAGATAATCTTAGAGATAGAGACGGTGAGCTGGTAGATTTAATGAATAAAATAGAGGCCCAGGTGAGAAGTGATTTGTCGGGAAGATTATTATTGTATTTTAAAGATTTAATTCTGGCGTATAAGGAGATTTCTTCTTTAGATATTGCTTGTGCAAAAGCATTGCAGATTAAGCAGATGAACCTTTGTATCCCAAGTATTTCTTTAGATAGTAGAACTAAGTTAACTAAGATGTTTCACCCAAAGGTTGCAGCTTTGTTAGAAAAGAAAAATAAAGTTTTTGAAGCTATTGATATTTCTTTTGCGTCTGAGGCTATTTGTATCATTGGTGCAAATATGGGTGGTAAAACAGTTGTGTTAAAGAGCGTTGGACTATGCCAGTTGTTGTTTCAGTTTGGCTTTGGAGTGCCTGCAAAGGAGGCTGTAATTGACATAAAAGATAATGTTCTGTTTTGTATAGGTGATGATCAGAATTTAGAACAAGGACTTTCTTCTTTTGCTGCTGAGATGTTGGGAGTAGATGAGATAATTAAAAGTGTTAAACAGGGCAATAATATTTTAGCACTTATAGATGAACCAGCACGAACTACTAATCCAATAGAGGGGGCAGCTTTAGTGTCTGCTTTGTTAAATATCTTGTGTGGAAAAAATTTGTCTTTGTTGTTGACTACACATTATAATGTAGATGGAGAGGCTATTAAACGCTTAAGAGTTAGGGGGTTGATTGATGGAAAAATGAATTATACTTTGGAAGAGATCAAAGAAGGAGATGTGCCTCACGAGGCTTTACAAATTGCTCTTAGTTTAGATGTAGATAAAGAGTGGATTAATGAGGCTAAAGAGGTATTATTTAGAAAGAATTTAAACAATAAATATTAATAATTACTTAATTACCAACTTATTATGCAAAGTAAATTAGGTTTAGATTTTAAAAAGGTTGATAAGGCTAAATCATTGGCAAAGGATATTGCTTATGAGGTTCAATCTTTTGTTGAGCAGTACACAACTGTGGCTGTAGAGCGTACATTGTGTAGGCTTATGGGGATAGATGGTGTTGATGAGAATCAAGTTCCGCTTCCTAATGTAGTTGTTGAGCATTTAAAAGAGAAAGGTGTTTTGAGTGAAGGAGTGCTTTTTTATCTTGCAAATGCAATGTCTATTACTGGTTTAACTCCTCAGCAGATTGCTGATGGCGTTTCTAAAGGTACAATAGATTTAACAAGAATAGAGATAACCGATAAAGTTGCTTTGCAAGGGATTATAGCTCCAATAGTAAATGAAAGTATAGATAAAATTAGAGCTAGAAGATTAAGAAGAGAGAATTATATATCAACTATAGGAGAGGGGAACAAACCGTATTTATATGTTATTGTTGCTACAGGTAATATTTATGAGGATGTTGTTCAAGCACAAGCAGCTGCTAGACAAGGTGCAGATATAATTGCTGTAATTAGAACAACAGGCCAAAGTTTGTTAGATTATGTGCCTTATGGAGCAACAACAGAGGGATTTGGCGGAACATTTGCTACACAAGAGAACTTTAGAATAATGCGAAGTGCATTAGACGAGGTTGGACAAGAGCTAGGAAGATATATTAGGTTATGTAACTATTGTTCTGGTTTATGTATGCCAGAAATAGCAATTATGGGAGCTTTTGAAGGCTTGGATGTTATGCTTAATGATGCTTTATATGGTATCTTATTTAGGGATATTAATATGCAAAGAACACTTGTTGATCAGTATTTTTCTAGAATTATAAATGGTTTTGCAGGTGTAATTATTAATACTGGAGAGGATAATTACTTAACTACTGCCGATGCTGTAGAGGCTGCTCACACTGTTCTTGCTTCTGATTTAATTAATGAACAATTAGCGCTTTTTGCTGGCTTACCAGAAGAACAAATGGGATTAGGCCATGCTTTTGAAATGGATCCTGTTTTAGAAAATGGATTTTTGTACGAACTAGCTCAGGCTCAAATGACTAGAGAGATATTTCCTAAAGCACCATTAAAATATATGCCACCTACAAAGTTTATGACAGGTAATATCTTTAGGGGGCATTTACAAGATGCTTTATTTAATATGATAGGTATTTGGACAAACCAAGGTTTACAGTTACTAGGAATGCCAACAGAGGCTATTCATACTCCATTTATGTCTGATAGATTTTTAGCTATAGAGAATGCAAAATATATCTTTAATAATATGAAGAGCATAGGAGAGGAAGTTGAATTTAAAGAGGGTGGTATTATTAGAAATAGAGCAAAATTAGTTTTGGATAACGCTATAGATTTACTAGAAAAACTAACATCAGAGGGCTTATTTAATGCTTTAGAAAAAGGAATTTTTGGCGATGTTAAGAGGTCTAAGACTGGAGGAAAAGGTTTAAGTGGAGTTGTTGCCAAAGGTAATAACTATATAAATCCGTTTATTAACTTAATGAAAGGGAGAAAATAATATGAGCGGTGGATTATATTCGATGCAAGCGAAAGATTTTGATAAGACGCTTGATTTAACAAAAGTAAAGCCTTATGGCGATACAATGAATGATGGTAAAGTACAACTTAGCTTTACCTTACCAGTAACAAATGGAGCAGAGGCTATAGAGGCTGCAAAACTTATGATGAAAAAAATGGGTTTTGAGAATCCACTTGTTGTGTTTACAAAGGAGCTTACACCTGGCTATACTTTTTTTAATTGCTATGGAAGTACAACAGTAGATGTAGATTTTACTTCTATTTATGTACCTAAAGTAGAAAGTACAGTTATGGATATGCATCAGACTGATGAGTATATTAAAGAAAATATTGGTAGAAAGTTAGTAATTGTTGGTGCTAGTACAGGTACAGACGCTCATACAGTTGGTATAGATGCAATTATGAACATGAAGGGTTATGCTGGC
>CAXYUL010000110.1:0-6522 GCA_964292095.1 uncultured Bacteroidales bacterium
AAGCGAAAATTTTATAGGTTTAGCTACCCCCTCTTGCGCATTCATATGCGGCTCATTGTTATATGCTATGGAAATATATCCAACAATAGCGGTATTCTTGTTTAATTATCCCTATACAATTCCAATGATATCTATATTTTTATCATATCTGCTTATTAGTGAATTCCCAATGTTTTCATTTAAATTCAAAAGCTTAAGCATTAAGGATAACCTTCAACGATTCGTTTTTATTGCAATAATAGCTTGTTTAGGTATAATTTGCTTAATATTAGGCTTAAACTGGAGCCTTTGGGTATTATCTATATTTTTAATATATATTATAATGAACTTTATTCTCCTTTTTGCAAGGCAAAAATAAGGTTAATCTCAGTTTAAATATATTCATTAAAATAATATTGGAGCATCTTTTGTATCAGACTTGCTGCAGCTTTACTAAATACTTGTTCTTGAGCACATTTGCCATTATTATTTACTGCATAAACTAATTTTTGTAAATCGCAAAGGTTTGTATGCACGCCCAAATTATCATCTATAAAAGAATTACACATTTCTAATTTGTCAAATATGTTATTTGTACTAGATATAATTTCTTCCTTTGCATTTGGATAATATTTATCTATTATTTTATATAAATAAAAAGCATTTACATTACTGTAAACTGGCTCTGCTCCTTTAAGTAAAATTAAGTTTTTTAAATTTTGCTTATTATAAATAAAATTATTATCAACAGCTGGCAAACCACTATGCTGCGACATTAAATCCCACAAAATAATATTACCATGAACAATATCTTCTGCAACAAATGAACTGCTTTGTTCTTTGTTTCTGCGTCTAGAGGCATCTAATACTGTAAGCCTATCACTTGGCGAAAGAATATCCTTAATAAAAGATGTAATTTTAAACTCACCATTATCTATAAGTTTAGCTATAATTGGAAAAATAGTAATAGGTAATGACATCTTAGATAGTAAAATTGAATCTTTATATATTTGTTTTTCTAAAACATCATCTAAGTTAAATAATGGCCTTACTGTATTATTTAAAATAACAGAACTATTGCACAAAAATTTTCCTGCAGATACTGGCAGTGTACCAAGACATGGTATTGCACCAAAAACAGCTTGTGTAGCTGCCATTAAATTGGATTTAGTATTACTATAGGCAAGAATAAAAGCTTTAAAATTATCATAAGAAGTAAATTTGTTAAGAGCATATGGAGAACCAAAATATAATACTATCATGTCTTGCTCTGCTGCCCAATTATTAAAGAAATTCATTTGCTGAGTATCTACACCAAAGTTTTTAGATGGCCTGCTATCTGTATTTTCAAAAGATGTAAGAATTAAATCATATGATTTAAGTTTCTCTTTTGCAAGAGCTAGTTTGGGATAATTTACTGTCCAAGTGGCATAGGGTACTCTAACAATTGTATCTAAATGTCTATAAATATTTAAATAATCGCCCATCAAAGAACTTTTATTCTTTTCTTCTAAAATAACTAGCGCTATTTTCTTTTTATTTAAATTAGATAAAGGAAGATAATCTAGTACCTTATCTCCAACAAAGTCATCTTCTCTCTCGCTCAAAGGCTCTAAATAAGCATTTTCTACATAGTTTATGCTAGTGTCTCTGTTATTCCATAAAAGTGTTATAGTATTTCTAGAAATTTTATTAATTAAATCTATATTCTCTTGCTTAATAAGCTTTTGTCCTAATTTATAATTATTAACAAAAGGTTTGTATCCTTTATTAAACAGGCCCATTCTTGCCTTTAATAATAATATTTTTTTAACTCTAGCATCTAAGTCATCTTGGCTTAACTCTCCATCTTCTACTTTATTAGCAATTAAAGAAATGGCATTATGTACGTTTTCTGCCATAAGCAATATATCTGCCCCTGCTTTATAGGCCTCATATGGAATATCCTTCTTCTCTAAACCGCAACTTTTAGCTACTCCATCCATATTTAAAGCATCTGTACAAATTATACCTTTATAGTCTAGTTTGTCTCTAAGAAGTCCTGTTATTATGTTTTTAGAAATTGATGCTGGCCTTTTAGATGAATCATAAATAGGAACTTGTAAATGTCCTACCATAACCATATCAACTCCCACATCTATTAAATATCTAAAAGGAAATAATTCTAAAGAGTCTAAACGTTCTTTACTAAAAGGCAAGATAGGCAAACCTTTATGAGAATCTATATTAGTATCACCATGGCCAGGAAAATGCTTTGCAGAACCAGCCACACCAGCATCTTTCATACCTTGCACATAAGCAGCCCCATATAAAGCTACTTTAATTTTATCCTCTCCAAAAGATCTAGTATTTATAGCTGGATTATTAGGATTATTGTTTATATCTACATCTGGGGCAAAATTTATATGGATGTTTAAATCTCTACACTCCTGCCCTATTGCCTTGGCCATTTTGTATACTAACGAATCATTAGACAAAGCCCCTAACTGCATTTGCCGCTGAAAAGCGGGAATTTCTTTATAACGCATAGAAATACCCCATTCGCCATCTATAGATACTAATAGGGGTACTTTAGCTAATTTGTGCAATCTATTTAGCCTATTTACAGCACCAGATAAATTATCGTTCATAGTAATAATCCCTCCTACTCCATCTTATTCTACTAATTGATCTTGCGTCTCCTTAATTTTTTGCGAATTTGTAGATACAAAATCTATAATAAATAGCAGCGCAACCTTTTGTCTTATAGAGAGAGTGGATAAAACAGAATCAGCTTGTTTTTGATAATCTTTTGAGTAATTATTAGACAATAGAGCCCCTGCTGGGACCAAGATAATAAACAAAGAAAATATAATTTTATATAGTATATGAGTCATAATCTAAGCAGTATTAGACTACAAATATAGGCATAATTGAAATTTTATATTACTTTTGTGCACTTAAATATTTAAACTATAAAACATGGCAAAGCAAAGCGGATTCCCAAGAAATTTTTGGGTGTCTATTTTAATGGAGTTTTTTGAGAGAGGTGCATATTATGGAGATCTTTCTGTTCTTTCTGTATATTTGGTAATAGAAACCCAAGATGGTGGTTTAGGATTTTCTAAGACACAGGCTGGTACAATAATGGGTACAATGCAACCACTCTTATATTTTTTACCAATAATAGCTGGAGGAATTGCAGATAGGTTTGGTTATAGACGTGTATTATTCTTTGCTTTTACCTGTATAACAAGCGGATACATTCTTACGTCTCTAATGGATTCATATATTCCTGTATATGCTTCTTTGTTACTTATGGCTGTTGGGGCAGGCTTTTTTAAGCCAATTATTTCTTCTAGTATAGCTAAATCTACAACAAAAGAAAATTCTGCCCTTGGCTTTGGTATTTTTTATTGGTCTATAAATTTAGGGGCATTTCTAGTTCCCTTACTTTTAGTTCCAGCGCTAAAGAGTTTGGGATATAAGTATATTTTTTATATGGCTGCGTGTGTTGGCTGTATATTATTTTTGATAAATACTTTTTTATATAAAGATCCTTTAAAATTATTAAGCGAAAAAGAAAGGGCTAAAAACTCAAAATCTTTAAAAGAAGTATTTATTGGTATTGTTAGTGTTCTTAAAGACACTCGCTTTATTGTTCTAATTATATTATATTCTGGGTTTTGGATCTTGTATTTTCAAATGTATGGCACTGTTTTATGGTATTTAAAAGATTATGTTGATATGAGCCCATTTAATAATACTATAAATTCTTTTTTAGGTCTATTTACCACCAATCCTAATTGGAAATTTGATACAGAACATGTTACTGTTATTAATGCCGGAGTAATAATCTGCCTCCAACTCATAGTTTCTAAACTTGTACAAAAAGCACCAGCATTGCCTACCATGATAGCTGGTATAACTTGCGGTACAATTGGTATGTTTATACTTAGTCTTTCTTCTTCTCCATGGATATTTATAGCAGGAATAATGATTTTTACCTTGGGGGAAATGACAACCCATCCTAAATTTATTTCATACATAGGTATGATTGCTCCTAAAGACAAAACTGCGCTATATATGGGATATTCGTTTTTATATGGAGTAATAGGAAGTTCTATTGGCTCTTTTTTAGGAGCACACTTATATGTTAGAATAGTTGAAGAACTAGGCAAGCCTGCCATACTTTGGATTATCTTTAGTGCAATTGGTCTGGCAAGTATAATTGGACTAAGTATATATGGCAAGCTTGTAAAAAAGAATTAATTGTTACTTGTTATAAACTGGTTTTAAGGCAAAGTCTACAACAAAGCTTGTAATTATAGGTATAAGGTCTTGTATGTATTTTTTACCTTTTTCTACACTGGCCTTTTTAGGATTTCCAATTCCTGTGTCTGTACTTACCTTAGACCAATCTCTGGGTAGCCATGCTATTTTATTATTTAGCCCGTCTATTGCAAATGGGCTAGATTCTCCATTACCAGCTAAACTCATTCTAACCGTGTCGGGAAGCAAATATAACATTACAGAAGTTTCTAATTCTCCAGCATGGACATCTTCTTTTGCCTCAAAATAATCGCCGGGCTTTAGTATGCTAAACCACTCATTATAACAAATTAGAAAAGAAGGATCGTCAATCATCAGATCTCTAATCATTCCTTTAAAATTATTACCACCGTGCCCACTAATAATCATAAGTTTGTTTATTCCTTGCCTTTTTAGAGATTTAACAATATCTTTTAATATAAAAAGTTGAGTTTGAACCGAGGCATGAATACAATAAGGTAGTTCTACCTGTCCTGGATTTTGAGATCCTAAAGGTATAGCTGGCAAAACCATTGCACCTACCCCACTTTCTTGGGCAGCTTCTGCCACTTTGCAAGAAATAGCCTGCGCTGTTAACATATCTGTACAATATGGTAAATGTCTATTATGAGGCTCTGTAGCACCCCATGGAAGTATTGCTAAATGATAGTGAGGCATTTTACATACCTCACCCCATTTTGCATAAGTAATATCTTTTTTAGAAAACATCTTAAACTCCTTTTACTAGATTCTTATATGCTTTTATACATCCATCTAATCTCTCGCCAGCTGTAGTATCACCAGGTACATTATGAGATGGGTGAATATGCAATTGAACACCTCTATCGGCTAAAATTTCTGCTATAGTACACATTGTCATCCAAACAGTTGTTACAAAAGCCATAGTAGAAAGTGGCCCAATTTTATCCCTATGATTTTTTAAATCTACAGATGCATCAACAAGTGGACAGCATGAATCTACCACATAATCGGCTATTTGAAATAAATTTTTACCACATGAGTGGCGAGGAACTTTATCTCCTGTTTGCTGCGCAGAACCATAAACAACAACTTTCATCCCACGTTTTTTTGCCTCTAAAGCAACATCTATATTAACAGCATTAATACCTGTATGAGAAAAAATCCATAAAACATCATTCTCATTAAAATTCCAACTCTCCATTATGCTTTTACCATAACCCTCTGCCCTCTCTAACCATAGGAATTGATTAATACCCATTTCACCCACAATATGAGTAAAGAAAGTAAGGGGAAGTTCACAAAGAGGATGAAAACCAACAAAGCCACCTATTCTAGGATACATTTCCTCTATAGGTAAATTGGCATGACCACAGCCAAAAGTATGAATAATATGACCACTTTGTATTGTATCTGCCATCAAATTAGCCACTTTAGTAATTTGTTCCATTTGAGTTTCCTCAATTTTGTCCATAACGCCTATTGCGTTCTTTTTCCATTGATTTGCTAACATTTCTTTAAATTTTAATATTATTTTTAAATCTTAAATTTTTAATACCAAATGGAGACACAATTAAAATTACTCCCAATGTAAAAATCATGATAACAGGAAAGTAAAAATAAAAATCTAATTCAAAAAGTTTACCTAGTACAAAATTAAAACTAAACTGCCCAAGTAAAGCTATAAAAATAGCAATAGAAAATGCACTTCCCGACAAAGAACTAAAACGCTCTCCTATTACGTTAAGCAATATAGGGAAGGTAGCCCCCACACCAAAACCAATTAATACCATAGCACAATAAATAAGAGGAATTACAGATGGCCACAAGTACAATCCAATCACTCCAAATGCTGCAATAATTATATAAATACTAAGCACTACACTATCTTTAAATATTCCCATGAGTTTGCCTAGCAATAGCCTTCCAACTAGCATACCAATTGTAAACATAGTTAAAGAGAAGGTAGAATATGAGTCTTCTACACCATTCTTAATAAAATAAAGAGGTGAAAAGCTACCTGTTATTCCCTCAAAACCACTTTGAAAAAATAAAACAAAAGCAAGTACAAAAAACCATGGATAAGAAATAAAAGAAACACTCTTTTTTTCTTTAACTAACTTATCCTTTGCTCTAGGAAATTGAATAGTAATAAAAAATATTATAAACACTAGCATTACTATGGCTACACCAATAAGAGGAATCTTATAATTAGGAATTACTGCACAAGAAAGTGTCCATAACAAAGCCCCTATGCAATAGCAAGCCCCTAAT
>CAXYUL010000111.1:0-6518 GCA_964292095.1 uncultured Bacteroidales bacterium
TTCGTCTGTATTAAATTTGTTTATCAGGTTCTGTTTGAATTCACTGAAAGCTGTAGCTCTGAGTTGGTCTACGTTGTCCGAGATTGTAGAAAGTCTTTCGAAGAATCCATTATAAGTTTCTTTTCTAGTAATTGTATTATTTAGAGGAAGTAACAAAAGTCTCCATCTTAGAGCTCTAACTACAAAACCAAGAAATCCCACAAACATAGATGCTAGAATCCAATAATAATTACAAGATTTAAGTCCTGTTATAAAATCATTCCACTTTACACCTCTAAAAGAAAAGTATAAAAGCACAACAGAAAGAATAAGAAAAATTAAGTTTCTTATAATTTTTTTTGTTTTACTAGAAGCAATATTAGTCTGTAGCTGTTCTTGCATTGTTGACTATTTATAATTGTCTATAAGCATATTCGTTTGAGAATCGGGGAATACCAATTTTGGTTTAAACTCTACGGCCTCTTCTGGTGTCATTTGGGCGTATGCCATTATAATAACAAGATCTCCAACAGAGAACTTATGAGCAGCTGCTCCATTTAAACAAATCTTTCCACTTCCTCTTTCTCCAATTATCACGTAAGTAGATAATCTTTCTCCATTATTAATGTTAGCTATTGTAACCTTCTCGTTTTCATATAATCCCGCAGCTTCTGCTAAAATACCATCAATTGTAATGCTACCTATATAGTTTAAATTAGCTTCGCTTACTTTGGCTCTGTGAATTTTAGATTTTAATATTTCTAAAAGCATAATAAATTAATTATTTCAGTTTTATATTATCAATTAATCTTACCTTTCCAGCATAAACAGCACACCATAATTGAATATGTTCTGCGTCTGACCAATTATTAATTGGGCTAAGGTTTTTAGCATCTATTATTTCTACGTACTCGGTTAATAATTGATTATTTGTATTAATGATTTCACTTATTTTTTTGATAGTATTTTGTGGACTTGTGTTTTTCATTAATTCTTTTGCCTTGCATATACTATTATATATATGTGGAGCAGCCTCTCTTTGTTGAGAGTTAAGTAATGTATTTCTAGAACTAAGAGCTAAGCCATCTTTTTCTCTAATTATTGGGCAAGCAATAATTTCTATATTGTAATTAAGCTCTTTTACAAAGTGCTTAATTATTGCAACTTGCTGAAAGTCTTTTTCGCCAAATAGAGCATATTTAGGTTTTACTATATCAAAAAGGCGGGTTACAACTTGAACAACTCCGTTAAAATGTCCAGGTCTTTTTGGTCCTTCTCCATACTTATCTAAATTCCCCATATTAAACACTCTGGTGTCTTCATGTGGGTAAATATCCTCTACTCTAGGTGCAAATACTATATCTACGCCATTGGCTTTAAGTAAATTACAATCCTCATCTAATGTGCGTGGATAGCTTTTGAGATCATTAGGATTGTTAAATTGTGTTGGATTTACAAATACACTTACAATTGTGTGAGAGTAATTTTTTTGAGAAAATTCAACAAGCGAAATATGCCCTTGATGTAGGGCTCCCATTGTAGGAATAAAACCTATATTATCTTTATTATCAAGCATTTGATAGGCTTCGGCGAACTCTTGTAAAGATTTTGCTATAATCATTTTAGTTTTACCTTGGTTTGAGGCTGCAAATGTACAGAAAAATTTTAACAATTTTTCAAGTACTTTAATATTGCTGTTTTTATTACCTTTGCCCTAATTAAAAAACAAGATAAATATGAGTTCTATTTTAGGAATAGGTAATGCCCTTACCGATATTTTGGCTGTATTGCCAAATGACGAGTTGTTAAAAACTTTTCATTTACCCAAAGGTAGTATGCAACATGTAGATGAGGCTACAGGAAATAAAATTTGGCAAACATTAAAACCAATGGGGGTTCAATACGTAGCTGGAGGTTCGGCCGCCAATACTGTAACAGGTACAGCAATACTTGGAATGAAAAGTGGATTTATAGGTAAAGTTGGAGATGATGAGTTAGGGTCTTTATTTAAAACGGATCAAGAGAGAAACGGTATTTGTTCCACTTTATTAAAGGGAAAGGCAGCAAGTGGTAAGGCAATGGTATTTATAACAGCGCCAAATGCAGAACGTACTTTTGCTGTGTATTTGGGGGCAGCAATAGAACTTGTTCCAGAAGATTTAAAATTGGAGCATTTTGTTAATTATGATTATTTTCATATAGAGGGTTATTTGGTTCAAAATCAGATGCTTGATAGGCGAGCAGTAGAATTAGCAAAACAAGTTGGGCTTATAATTTCTATTGATATGGCTAGTTATAATGTAGTAGAAAGTAATGATGCCTTTTTACATGATATTATAGAAAACTATGTAGATATTGTTTTTGCAAACGAAACAGAAGCAAAGGCTTTTACAAAAAAAGAACCTAGAGAAGCATTAGACGAAATAGCTAAGCATTGTAAAATAGCCGTAGTTAAGTTGGGGCCACAAGGTTCTATGGTCAAGAGTGGTGATGAATACCATAAAATAGAAGCATGGCCAGCCAATACTATAGATGCAACTGGGGCAGGAGACATATACGCGGCTGGTTTTCTTTTTGCTCATTCGCATGGAATGTCTGTTAAGGTTTGCGGAGAAGTTGGATCTATTATTTCTGCAAAGGTTGTTGAGGTTATAGGACCCAAAGTTGATATTTACCGCTGGAAAATGGCAAAGAAAGAAATACGTGAATTAATGAGTTTAGATAAATAATATTTTTATAGTATTTAAGTCTTACAAATCTCCCTAAAAATAGGGTTTGTGTGAAATTTAAATAAGCTGTTCATTTGCATTATAAAATTAACTAATAATAAAGCAAATGAAAAGATTATTTTACTTAGGAGTATTCTTACTTACAATTTTAAGCTCTTGCAAAAAAGATAATGCAGAGACACTAATTCTCAAAGCAGTTAATGTAGACAATATAGAAACTAAAGCTTTTGATAAGTGGGTGTATTTTTCTTTTGAAAAAGGTATATTAGGAACATATACAGAAAATGAATTTGATTATAAGAATAGTTTAGATTGGGACTTAGCTTTTCATAGATGGGATGTTAGAACAAATGGTGGTGAGAGCGGAAAGGGTAAAGGAGCGGCATGCGCTGTAAATTACCAAGATTTAAATGTAGAATTGTGGAGCTTAAATTTTGCTTCTTTAGCTTTTGTTAATGATAGTAAAATTAAAACTTACATGGCTCCGCCAGATATGAATGCAGAAACTGATGCAGACCAAAGAAAAGAGGTTCCTGCTAATACGATTCTTGCTACATGGCTAAAAGTTAGTATGTCTAGTATCCCTCCAACATATACAATGGCTACAAATGCATTTGTTATTAAAGCAGCAAATGGTAAGATGGCGGCTATTCAGTTTACTAATTACTTAAGCGATAAGGCTGTAAAAGGTTATGTTAGTTTTAAGTATATTTATCCATTAAACTAGATGATTTTTTATAAAAAAATTATAAGTGTTTTTATTGGCCTGCTATTTATTCAGATAGCAGGTTTTACTGCTTATGCTCAAAAGACATTAGCTAATAAAGGTATCGACACAAATAAAACAACACTAAGTGAGCAATTAGACCAATTAGTGGTAACTGGAACACGTACGAGTAGAACGCTTAAGAGTGTTCCTGTCATAACAAGACTAATAAGTTCCCAAGAAATTAAAAAAGAATCACCACGTTCATTATCAGATTTATTAGAGACCGAATTGCCAGGATTAGAGTTTACTAGGACAGAGGGAGTATCTAATAGCATCACATTTATGGGTATGGGAGCAAATTATTTGCTAATACTAGTAGATGGCGAAAGAATGGCTGGAGAAACCCAGAGGAGTAACCCAGATTTTAATAGAATTGATATAGATAATGTAGAAAGAATAGAAATAGTAAAAGGGGCAATGTCAACTCTTTATGGTTCTGGAGCTATTGCTGGGGTAATAAATATAATAACAAAAAATGCCTCAAAAAAGTGGGAATCAAAGTTAGATGCTTTGTATAGTGGAGAGGGAGAGCAACGTTATGGAGCAAATATTGGAGCTAAACTTAATGTAGGAAAAAGAGGCGAACTAACAAGTTTTACATCGGGAGTAGCTAATTTAAAAGAAAAATATTTCTTTAAAGATACGGAGATAGAGGGGTATGAGAACTTTTCTGTAAGTCAAAAGTTTGGCTATAATATTCCAAATAAGTTAAAATTATCAGCTACTGGTAATTTTTATAATCACCAAAGGTACAATGCTGGCAAAGTTGGAGAATTAACTAATGATGTTTATAGAGATTGGAATTTATTACTAAAGGCACAGTATGATTTAAACCTTAAGAATAGAATAGAAGTGTCTTATAATACAGATAATTACACTAAATATGCAAAGTATTTTAAATTATCTACAAAGGAGCAGAATTATAAAGATGTAATTCATAACCCTAAAATTATGTTTTCTACAGAGAGTATAAAAAACAATTCTCTTGTGGCAGGGGCAGAGCTTTTAAGTGAAAAATTACAGTCTTATCAATTTTCTGGATCAGATAAAAGTGCTACTCAAGTAGCTGTATTTGCACAGGATGAGTATAATATTTCTAAAAGATTATCCGTTATGGGAGGATTAAGGCTAGATTATCATAGTAGTTTTAATGGTCTATCTCTTACTCCTAAAATTTCTTTAATGTATAAAGTTGGCAGTGCTTTAAACCAAGATGACAAGGCTAAGAACAAAAGTCTATGGATTTTTAGATTATCGTATTCTGCAGGCTACAGAACACCTACATTAAAGGAATTATATACATCATGGGATCATCAAGGGATGTTTGTGCTAATAGGTAATCCAAATCTTAAACCAGAAAAGAGTAATAATTTTCAGGCATCTGCAGAACTTGCTCTTAAAAATGTAAATATATCTGCTACAGCTTTTTATAATTATATTTATGATAAGATATCTACAGTGTGGAATAGCAGACAAGATACTAGCTTTTATTCTAATATTGATAATGCAAAAATTTATGGAGCAGATGTAAATATTAAAGTTAATTTGTCTAAAAATTTTGCCTTAAAGGCTGGTTATGCTTATGTTAATGATAGGCAGTTAGTTACTGGCTATAATGCTTCTTCAACTCGCCCACATTCTGCAACTTTTAGATTTGAATATAATTTTAACTATTGGAAATGTCCATTTACAGTTGGATTGAATGGAAGGTATTTAGGAGGAGTAAGTACATGGAGCCAATCTGATAACAATAATTATGAAGAAAATAGATATGAGGCTTATACAATTTGGAAAATGAATGTTGTAGCTACATTGCCCTATGGAATAAAAGCAAATATTGGTGTTAATAATATATTTAATTATAAGCCTAAGGTTGTAACTTATAATGCCGGGATTACTAGAGGAACAACGGTATTTGCAGGAATTTCTATATCTTTAGATAAAATGTTTGAAAAATAAGAATATAATTATGAGAACAAAAGTAATAATAACAATATTTAGCATAGCAATACTTGGGCTTAATGTTTCTATGGCTCAGGAGACACAAAGACAAAAAACAATTAAATCAACACTTGAATACTTGGCTTCTGATCAATTAGAGGGTAGGGCACCAGCTAGTACTGGCGATAGCCTTGCTATTGATTTTATAGTTAAAAGTTTTAAAAAAATAGGACTTAGGCCTGCATTTATAAATGAGCAAGGAGCTAGTTATGTGCAGAAAACTAATTTTAGTATTCCTATTTATAATGTGTCGGGAGTATTAGATATTAAAGATAATAATTTAAAAACCTCTAAATCTAAATATATTGTGCTAGGTGCTCATTATGACCACTTGGGCATGGGCGGAGAGAAGAGTGGAAGTAGAAGACCAGATACATTGGCTGTTCATAATGGTGCAGATGATAATGCATCTGGAGTATCTGGAATGATTGCCATAGCAGAACATTTTGCTAAAATAAAGGGTGCAAATAAGATTGTTTTTGTTGCTTTTGGTGGAGAAGAAAAAGGCTTAGTTGGCTCTAAGTATTTTGCAGATAATTTGCCTGTTGCAAAGGAGGATGTTTTGGCTATGATAAATTTTGATATGATTGGTAGTTTAAGAGGTAATTCTCTTATGGTGGGGGGAATAGGTTCTGCCCAAGAATTTGATGGACTAGTTGGTAATGTGAATAAATCTTTTGGCAGTAAAAATGGACAAGTTTATGATTATTTTAAGCTAACACTTTCTCAGCAGGGTTATGGACCTTCTGATCACTCTTCTTTTTATATTAAGGGTATCCCAGTTCTTTATCTTACAACTGGGGCGACAGAAACTTACCATACTCCACAAGATGATGCCTGTAATATTATTTATTTGGGAATAGATTCTGTTGTTAATTTTAGTATTGAGCTAATTAATAGATTGAGTACCTTTGATTCACTTACTTATAAAGAATCTGAAGCACCAGCTACTATGCCAGTGAAAAAACAATTTAAGGTAACATTAGGAATTATGCCAGATGTTGTGGGTACAACAGAGCGTGGAATGAAGGCAGATGTTG
>CAXYUL010000112.1:0-6516 GCA_964292095.1 uncultured Bacteroidales bacterium
TATGGTTTCCATAATTTTTTCTAGAGAGTTCTGAACTTGAGGATATTCGTATACTCTATAATCTGTTAAGCCTACAAGCTCTTTTGTGTAATTGAGGGCATCTATTAAGCCTCCTTCTTTGTCTGCTAGTTTAATTCTTATAGCATCTGTACCAGACCATACCCTTCCTTGTCCAACAGAATCTATATAAGTAATTGGAAGGCTTCTACCGCTTGCTACTAGGCCTGTAAATTGGGTATATATTTTTTCTACAAAACTTTGCATATATATTACTTCTTTTTCGTCAAGAGACCTAAGTCCAGAGAACATATCTGAGTGTTGATTAGAGCCTATACTAACAGAGTTAATATCTAGGTGTTTCTTTAATCCTTTACCATAGTTCATAAATAAACTAAATACACCTATAGACCCAGTAATTGTATTAGCGTCTGTAAATATCTTATCAGATTTAGCGGATATCCAATATCCACCCGATGCGGCATAATCTCCAAAACTAACAACTAGAGGTTTATGCTTTCTAAGTAGTTGTAACTCTTGGTTAATAATTTCTGCAGCTTGAGCATCTCCTCCTGGCGAATTTACTCTAAGCACAACTCCTTTAATAGATGAATCAGCTGTTATTTTTTTTATAATAGGGTAGAAAGTTTTTGCTGATATTCCCTCCGATTTATCCATTGTAATCTCTCCATTAGCATATATAATTGCAATTTTGTCTTTTGCCTTTAAATTAGGCTTTAGACTTGCCTTAGCATAATTAGCTATAGATATAAACTCTAAATCTTTTGCTTTTTCTACAGAGAAAAGGGTACATAGTTTTTCACTCATTTCTTCTCTAGTTACTGCATCATCTATAAGTGAGTTTTTAAGCATAGAGTTAGCTAGGCCAAGCTCTAAATTATCTACCATGCTATTTAGCTTTTCTGGTTCAATATTTCTACTTTTTCCAATATCTTTTAACCATTTATTCCAAAGAGAACCAATTAATTCTTTATTCTGCTGCATATTTTCTTTGCTAATATCCGATGCAATAAGTTGCTCTGCAGCAGCTTTAAATTTACCATGTCTAATTAGTTGAACATTAACACCAATTTTGTCTAATAAATCTTTAAAGAACATAATATTACTGCTCATTCCAAACATTTCTGCCATACCTTCTTTATTCATATATACTTTATCAGCTACAGATGCTAAATAGTATGAACCTTGCGAGTAATTATCTGCATATGCTATAATTGCCTTACCAGAGGCTTTAAATTTTAGTAATGCGGCTCTTAGTTCATTTAAAGGGGCTTGTCCTATCATCATATTTTGTGGACATAAATATAGAAACTTAATAGCTGGATCTTCTGCAGCTTTTTCTATAGCTTGAACCATTGTAAGGATACCTATTGTTTTTGAGTTTGCATCAAAATTTAGAGAAGATAAGGATGCTAAAGACGGTATAGGATCGTCAGATGATTGCTCTGTAACAGGATTGCTCATGTCAATTTTTAATATAGCAGATTTAGGCACAGTTGGTACACTGTCGTCAGAAAACGATACTAAAGTTCCTAGTAGACCTATAAAAAGAAATACGCTTATTACAAGAGCTATTAGTGTTCCTATAAAAGCCGCTAAAAGTGTCTTTAAAAAATTTTTCATATTTTATTTTTTTTATTTTTGCAAATATACATGACTTTTATAAATAAAAATACTAACTTTGTCAAAATTTTTTAGTTTGTCATGTTAAAAAAGAGGCTCACATATATATTATCTATATTTACCATTGGATTATATCTCTTATCTTCTATGGGTTATGGTGTTCATGAGTGTAAGACAGATGGAACAAAAAGCGTTATAGTTTTATTTGGAGAAACACCTTGTGAGTATGTTCATTCTCATTTTAAGGCTGATGGAACTTGTTACTCACATTCTCACGTATGTTTAGATAGTTCTTGTGGCTCAAATTGTGCTAAAACAGGCTGTACACACTCACATCTTCATAATTCAAAATGCTGTCATACAACTGTTTATGTTCTTAGTGCCGATCAACAATTTAGCAATTCGCAAACAACTGCAACAGAAGATCTTCCTTCTTTGTTATTTCCTTACTTTAACGATAGTTTATTGTATTGTTTGCAATCTTGCTCTTATGTTAAAGTAGAGCAATTTTTAGAGAAAGATGAGGCTGTAGATTATGGGCCAGATAACTTATCTCTATTTTCTCAATTTAGAATTTAATATTCCATTTCTATTTTTTACCAATAATTAATATAACGCTATTATTGTAGCGTGTATTATATGTCATTTGGTGTATTTACAAATAGTAATTTAGGCTTGCTATATAGCAGCTTAATAAATATATTAAATAAAAAATGAGAAAAATATTTCTAATAATTATATTTTGCCTAGCAAATATTATTGCATTGGCACAGGTGTCTCCAAAAAATGGAGTAAGGGGAAAGGTGTATTTTATTTCTTCTACAAAAGAAAAACAAGCAGCGCAATTTGCATCTCTATCTTGGGTAGAGGGTAGAGTGAGTGTTGAAACTAATACAAATGGAGAATTTAGTATAAATAAGCTGAGTGGTGATAATATTACATTAATTGCTTCATTTATAGGCTATACTAAAGATACTGTAGTTATAAAAAAGAGTGGGAATTGGAAGGTTAAATTTGTTTCGGATAATGGCATTGAAAAATCTTTAGATCAAACATTAATAGAAGGTAATAATAAACCATATTTAGAATTTTTTATAAAGGATGAAAATGAGTTAAATAATTTGGTTGTTACTGGTAGACAGGAGGCTAATTATTTATCAAAAATGACTCCAATAAGAACAGAAGTTATTTCTGCCGCTGGCCTATGTAAAATGGCATGTTGTTCATTAGCAGAAAGTTTTGAAAATTCAGCTAGTGTTAGTGTTGGTTATTCAGATGCTGTAACCGGCGCAAAGCAGATCAAACTTTTAGGTTTGTCGGGAAGCTACACACAAATGTTAGATGAGAATAGACCTGTTATGAGGGGATTAGCCTCTCCTTTTGGACTTTCCTATATTCCTGGCCAGTGGTTAGAGAGTATTCAAATAGCAAAAGGTCCATCCTCGGTTATAAATGGTTTAGAGGCAATTACAGGTCAGATTAATATGGAGCATAGAAAGCCAACAGCCGAAAATCCTTTATTTGTAAATCTATTTTTGAATCAGAATTTAAAAAGTGAAATTAATGTTGCTTCATCTTTGCCTATTGGTAAAAAATGGAGCACTGTAATAATGGGACATGTATCTATGGATGCTTTAAACCACGATACTAATCACGATTCTTTTAGGGATGAGCCTTTTACTCAACGTTATAGCTTGGATAATAGATGGTTGTATTTAGCAGATAATGGTATGCAATTGAGATTTGGAGTTAAGGGTATAAGTGAGAATAGAGTAGGAGGGCAAATGGATTATAAAAAGGGTATGAATGATAGGGGGGATGGAGAGTATATTTATGGCGAAGCATATTCTAAGCAGATTTGGGGTTCTGAAATTAAAAATAGAGGAATTGATGCTTTTGTAAAGTTAGGTATACCATTAAATAAAGAGAACACTCGTAATATAGCTATAGTTGGAGATTATAATTATTATAAGATGAACTCTTCGTTTGGAATAAGAGATTATGACGGCTATCAAAATATGGCTTATATGAATGTTATGTTTATGGATCATAAGAATGATGTTCATAAATATACTTTGGGCTTGAGTGGAAGATATGATAACATAAACGAAAATTTATATGATAGATATGTTTCGGCTAATAAAGTTGTAAATAGCTATCTTCCATTAAGCCATATAGAAAAAGCTTTGGGTATGTATGGCGAATATACACTAAGTTTGGGAGAAAAGTGTACATTAGTTGCAGGTTTAAGGGCTGATTATGATTTTAACTATGGTTGGTTAGTAGCTCCAAGGGCAAACATAAAATATGCATTTACTCCTAACACTATTGTTAGAGCTAATGCTGGGCGTGGGTTTAGAACTCCAAATATTATTGCAGATAATTTAGGAGTGCTTTCTACTGGTAGAAAAATTGTTATGGAAGGTAAGTCAGATATAGAAGACGCATGGACTTTTGGTGGTAATTTTACTCAACATTTTAAGCTTGGAGCTACAGAAAATTCTTACATAAGTTTTGATTATTTTCATACTAGCTTTAATAATAGGCTAATTGTAGATTGGGATAAATTTGCTACCAGCACCTCAAGTTTATCTAACGACAATTCTATAGCTATATATAATTCTACAAAGAGGTCATTTACAGATACATATCAACTAGACTTATCTTTGGAGCCAATAGAAAGATTTACAATTATAACAACATTCCGTTACACTAATGCAAAAATAACGCTAGATGGACAAGGCTTAGTTGAGGCTCCTCTTACAAGTAAATATAAGGGTGTTTTAAACCTTCAATACGCTACAAGAATGAGAAAATGTGTGTTTGATTTTACAGCTCAAGTAAATGGTCCATCTAAGATGCCACAGTTTATGGGAGGAGAAAACTCACCAGTATATCCAATGTTATACGCACAAGTAACTCGTAAATTTAAAAACGTAGAAGTATATATTGGTGGAGAGAATTTAACTAATTATACTCAAGATTATCCTATTATACTTCCCGACAAACCTTATTCGCAGGGCTTTAATGCTTCTATGGTATGGGGTCCGCTAATGGGAACTATGGTATATGCAGGTATGCGTCTTACACTATGGAGATAGATTATAAATAAAAAACATACAATTTTAATTAATAGTAAAATGAAACATTTAAAAGTATTATTTACAGTAGTTATTGCAATGTTTGCATTAACACTTAGTGCAAATGCACAAAACAAAGATCAAAAAATAAAAAAAGAAGCAGAAGTTACATATTCTGTAGCTATGCACTGCCAAAGTTGTGTAGATAAGTTAGAAAACAAGCTGCCTTATATTAAGGGTGTAAAAGACTTAAAAATTAGTTTAGAACAACAAACAATTTGGTTTAAATACGATCCTTCAAAAACAACAAAAGAGGCAATTATTAAAGAATTAGAAAAGTTAGGCTATCCAGCAAAGGAGTTTACTGCTAAAAAATAAGAAGAGTATTTAAGGTATATATTTGGCAATATGCTATTCTAAATTCTCTAAATTAGAAAATAATTAGTACTTTTGAACTTTCGTTAGTAAAATAACGAAAGTTTTTTTTTGCAACATTCTACAAAAATTATCATGAAAAAAGTTTTTTTATTGTTGCTCTTATGTACATTGGCATTTCCAGTACTAGCGCAAAAATGGCTAAGAATTAATAGCCTAGGTTATCTCCCTAATGATATAAAAGTAGCTGTATTTTTGGCTACAGATGAATTGGGTGACACTTATTTTAAAGTGTGTGATGCAGTAAATGACAGAATCTTATATGAGGGAAATGCTAAGGTTTCTGATGCTAAAAGGTGGGGTATGAAAACAGCATTAAGGTTAAACTTCTCGCAATTGACTGTTGAGGGAGGGTATTATATAGAGTGCAACGGTATTAAATCTCCTAATTTTAAGATTTCTCCAAATGTTTATGATGGCTTGGCAGACTATCTTTTAATTTATATGAGGCAGCAACGATGTGGATATAACCCATATAATGATACCATTTGCCACCATAACGATGGCTATATTGTAGACCATCCCACAAAGAGTGGTCAAAAGATAGATGTTACAGGAGGATGGCATGATGCAACAGATTATCTCCAATATCAAACTACTAGTGCTACAACTATTTATCACATGCTATTTGCCTATGCACAACAAGAAGACAAAAGCGTATTTAAAGATTTATATGATTCAAAAGGTAAATTAGGTTCTAATAATATTCCCGACATATTAGATGAAGCACGTTGGGGTTTAGAGTGGTTACTCAAAATGAACCCTGAAGATAAGGTAATGTTTAATCAGATAGCAGATGACAGAGATCATGCTGGATTTAGACTTCCACAAAGAGATAAAGTTGACTATGGATGGGGCCCTGGAGAGGGGAGACCTGTATACTTTGTTACTGGAAAGCCTCAGGGTTTAGGAAAGTATATGAATAGAACAACCGGAGTTGCTTCTACCGCTGGAAAATTTTCTTCTACCTTTGCTTTAGGAGCAAAAATTTTTGAAAAGATAGATCCTAAGTTTTCTAAATCTATGCTTATGAAAGTTGAGCAGGCATTTAATTTTGCCGAGGAATTTCCTGGAAATACTCAAACAGCTTGTTTAAAATCGCCATATTTCTACGAAGAAGATACTTATACAGATGATATTGAACTTGCAGCAGCAACCTTATATAATTTGTCGGGAAGCGAAAAATGGAGAAAAAAGGCAGATTATTGGGGAGAATTAGAACCCGTATCTCCTTGGATGGAGTTAGGCAGAGGTAGACATTATCAATATTATCCATTTATAAATTTAGGACATTACTACTTGGCTAGCACAAAGGAAAAATTTTTGGCAGAAAAATATCGTAACTATATGAGGGATGGTT